>JBDIAM010000143.1:0-8803 GCA_039812445.1 Piscicoccus intestinalis
ACGCCCTCGCCGCGGTGCCGCGGATCGCGGGCGCGCACCTGCACGGGGCGGTCGTGCGCGCGCTGGCCCGCGCCGAGGAGCCCGCCGCGGCCGAGCGCGACGTGCGCGAGACCCTCGCCGGCGCCGGGCTGCGCGCGGAGGCGGTCACGCCGGTCGCCGTCGACATGGAGGCGGCCTTCGCGGTGCTCGCCGAGCGAGCCCGCGACCGGGAGCCGGCGGCATGACCGCCCGGCTCCCCGACGTCTCGGGCGACTCGGCCGACTCGGCCGACTCGGCCGGCCGGAAGGGCGGCACGGTCTGGCCGGGCCGGAGCGGCCGGACGGGTTGGACGGGCGTGCGAGGCGTGCGCGCCGTGCGGGAGTGGCGCGGCTGGCAGGACGCGCGGGCCGCGGCGGGCTCGAGCGCCGCGGCGGCGTCGCTGCGGCGGGTCGGCGCGATCGTCGTCAAGGAGTTCCGCCACCTGCGCCGCGACCCCCGGCTCGTGGGGATCGTGCTGCTCATGCCGCTGCTGCAGCTGCTGTTGTTCGCCTACGCGATCAGCTTCGACGTGCGCAACGTGCCCACGGTCGTCCTCGATCAGGACAACAGCGCCGCGAGCCGCTCCTACGTCGACGCCTACCGCGCGTCGGGGCTGTTCGACGTGCGCGGCTCCGTCGACAGCCTCGCCGCGGTCGACGACGCGTTCGCCCGCGGCCAGGCGACGGTGGCGGTCGTCGTGCCCGCCGGCATGGCGCAGGAGCTGGGGCGCGGGCAGGCGGCGCAGGTGGGGGTGCTCGTCGACGGGTCCGAGCCGAACGCGGCGAGGGTCGGTTCGTCGTACGCGACGGCGCTCAACCGCAGCTACGGGTCGCAGCTGCGGGCCGACTGGGCGCAACGGCAGGGCCTCGACACCGGCTCCGTCGGCAGCGTCCAGCCTGTGCTGCGCACCTGGTACAACCCGGACCGCAGCTCGTCGATCTTCCTCATCCCGGGACTCATGGTCGTCGTCATCATGATCGTCACCGTGCAGCAGACCGCGGTGACGCTCGTGCGCGAACGCGACCAGGGCACCGCCGAGCAGCTCGCGGTGAGCCCGATGCGCCAGGTCGAGCTGATGATCGGCAAGCTCACGCCGTGGACCGTGCTGGCCTTCGTCGACGCGTTCGTCATCGCCGTCGTCGGGCTGGGCGTCTTCGGCCTGCCGCTGCGCGGCAGCGTCGGCTTTCTCGTCGTGGCCACGGCGCTGTTCATCGTCTCGGCGCTCGCGATCGGCCTCATCGTCTCGGCGCTCGCACCGTCGCTGGAGACCGCGAACATGATCGCCCTGCTCGTGTCGTTCCTGCCGGCGTTCCTCCTGTCGGGCTTCGCGTTTCCGCTCGACTCGATCCCCGTCGTGCTGCAGTGGCTGAGCTACCTCATGCCGGGTCGGTACATGGTGGAGATCAGCCGCGGGGTGTTTCTCAAGGGCGCCGGGTTCGCCGAACTGTGGCCGCAGCTCGTCTCGCTCGGCGTCTACGCGGTGGTCCTCGTCGTGCTCGCGAGCCTGATCTTCCGCCGGAGGCGGGCATGACCGGGGCCAGGCGCCGCATCCGGCTGCTCATCCGCAAGGAGTTTCTCCAGCTGCGCCGCGACCCCCTGCTGCTGCGGCTGCTGTTCATCATGCCGGTCATGCAACTGGTCATGTTCGGCTACGTCGTCGCGGCGGACGTCACCCACCTGCCGACGGCGGTCGTCGACCTCGACCGCACGCCGGTGAGTCGGCAGCTGACCAGCGAGTTCGCCGCCTCCGACTACTTCACGGTGACCGCGCATCCGGAGTCCGAGGCGCGGCTTCGCCCGCTCCTGGACTCCGGGCAGGCCGCCATCGCCGTCGTCGTTCCCGAGGGCACGCAGGCGGCGCTGAACCGCGGGGAGCAGGCGCAGGTCGCGATCGTCGTCGACGGCTCCGACAGCCAGACCGCCTCCCTCGGCAGCGGCTACGCCACCGGACTCGTCGCGAGCTTCAACGCGAAGCGACTGGCCGACTCGGGGGCGGGCGCGGCCTGGAGCGGCGCGCCCGGCCTGGATGCGCGCGTGCGGGCGCTCTACAACCCCTCGCTCGCGTCGATCAACACGATGATCCCGGGGCTGGTCGCCGTCATCCTCATGATCTCGATCATGGTCATCATGAGTCAGGCCGTCGTGCGCGAACGCGAGAGCGGCACCTTGGAGCAGATGTTCGTCACACCGATCCGCCCGGTGGAGTACCTCGTCGGCAAGGTGGCGCCGTACGCCCTGCTCGCCGCCGCGCAGATGGCGGTGGTCGCCGCGGTGGGGCTGCTGTGGTTCCGGGTTCCGTTCCACGGCAACATCTTTGTCGTGCTCACCGGGCTCGGGCTGTTCATGCTGACCTGTATCGGACTGGGACTGCTTGTATCACTCGTCTCCCACACTCGGGCGCAGGCCCAGCAGGCCGTCATGTTCCTCATGCTGCCGACGATGATCCTGTCCGGGTTCATCTTCCCGATCAGTTCGATGCCCGCGGCCGTGCAGCCGGTGACCTACCTCATCCCGGCCCGGTTCGCCCTGGAGGTCATGCGCGGCGCGACCGTCAAGGAAGCGGGTTTCGTCGATCTGGCGCCCTCGCTCCTCGCCCTCGCCGGATACGCCGTGCTGATCTTCGGTGGTGCGGTGCTCGCGACCCGGCGCCGGCTCACGGAGTGAGGTGCGCGCGATGAGGAGCTGGTGGCGCAGGCGGGTGGCCGACACCGTGCCCCTGCCCGTCGTCGCGGAGACCGCTGGGCACGGGGTCAGGCACGAGGCGCAGCCGCCGGCGGTGCGGATTCGTGGGCTCGTCAAGCAGTTCGGGAGTTTCGCGGCGGTCGACGGGGTGGACCTCGACGTGGCGCGCGGCGAGGTGTTCGGCTTTCTCGGCCCGAACGGCAGCGGCAAGACGACCCTGATCCGCATGCTCACGGGCAGCATCGCCGCGACGCGCGGCTCGATCGAGGTGCTCGGCGAGAACGTCGTGCATCACCCTGAGCGCATCGCCTCGCGCATCGGGTACATGTCGCAGAAGTTCTCGTTGTTCGGTGATCTCACGGTGGAGGAGAACCTGCGCTTCTACGCCGGGGTCTACGATGTGCCGCCTGAGCGGTACAAGGAGCGCCGCGACTACGTGCTGCGGATGGCGGACCTCGCGGGGCACGAGCAGGCCCGGCCCGACGAGCTGTCGGTCGGTCTCAAGCAGCGGCTCGCGCTGGGGGCGGCGACGCTGCACGAACCCGAACTGCTGTTTCTCGACGAGCCGACGTCGGGTGTCGACCCGGTGGCGCGGCGCGCGTTCTGGGACCTCATCCACGACCTCGCCCAGCGCGGCGTGACGTTGTTCGTCACCACGCACTACATGGAGGAGGCGAGCAACTGCACCCGGCTGGCGTTCATGTACCGGGGCCGGATCATCGCCGACGGCACCCCGCGCGAGCTGCGCACCCGCACGCTGTCGAGTCCCGTCGTCGAGGTGCGCCTGGAGCGCGAGGGGCCCGGGCTGCCCGGGCTGGCCGGGGCGCCCGGGCAGCCCGGGGCGCACGGGGGTGAACGGCGCAGCGACGCCGGCCGCGCGGACGCGCTCATCACCCACCTCGAGAGGGTCACCGGAGCCGGGGTGGGCGACGTCTACGCCTCCGGCGCCGCGGTGCACGTCGTTCTCGACGGGCCGGGCTCCGATGCCGGGCCGGGCGCTGGTGCGGGGCGAGGCTCGGGTGCCGGACCCGGCTCGGGTGCCGGGCCCGGCTCGGGTGCCGGGCCCGCCTCCTTGGAGCGGCGGTTGCGCGCGGAGGGTTTTCCGGAGGCGGTGGTGGTGCCGGTCACCCCGAGCCTCGAGGACGTCTTCGTCACCCTCGTCGCCGCCCAGCGCCGCGCCTGAGGCGCCTGAGGCGCCCGACGTATCCGACGTGTCCGACCTGTCTGGCGTGCCCCTGTGCGCCGTGCCCGCCGTCGGGCGGTGACCAGCGGCGTCGGAGCGCGACACGACGTCCCATGTGTGGAGCCGCGCTGCGTGACGGACCTCGCACGCGGCATGCTGGTGGCGTGCGCTCCGTCACGGAGCGCACCGGTACCACCCGATGTGGCGGGATAGAGGGGACCTAACCCGATGAGTTTCGGCCAAGCCGTCTCAACATGTTTGTCGAAGTACGTCGACTTCACCGGGCGCGCCCGGCGCAGCGAGTTCTGGTGGTTCGTGTTGTTCCAGGTGCTGGTGGGCATCGTGGCGTCGATCCTCGACTGGCTCTTGTTGGACCAGTACCGGTTCAACAACGACAGCAACGGGCCGCTGCAGACCATCGTCAACCTGGCCCTGTTCCTGCCGTCGATCGCGGTCACCGCCCGGCGCCTGCACGACATCGACCGCTCCGGCTGGTGGCAGCTCATCGGCCTGGTGCCGATCGTCGGGTGGATCCTCATGCTCATCTGGTTGATCCGGGACGGGCAGCCGCACCAGAACCGCTTCGGCTACGCCCCCAAGGGTGAGCTCACCGGCTCCGCCGGATACCAGAACCACCAGAATCCCGGTGGCTACGACGGCCCGCAGGACTACCTGCCGCCGCGCCACTAGCCTGCGAAACCGGTTCGGCCCGTGGCCGACTCGCCCCCGACTGCGCCGCGGTCGGGGGCTTTTCGTTGCATTCTGGGAGGGTGTGATCTGCAGCGGTCGCACCGGCCCCGTCGCGGTGGCCGTCATCGGCCGACAAGCAGGGGAACTCGATGGGTTTCGCGCAGGCAGTAGTGACCTGTTTCGCCCAGTACGCGTCGTTCACCGGACGTGCCCGCCGCAGCGAGTTCTGGTGGTGGATCCTGTTCCAGGCGCTCGTCGGGGCCTTCGCCGGAGCCGTCGACATGCTCGCCTTTCCCACCACGCTCATCGGCGGCCCGAACGGCATCGGCCCGGTGACGGCCCTGGCCGGGCTCGCGATGCTGCTGCCCACGCTCGCGGTCACCGCGCGGCGCCTGCACGACCTCGACAAGTCCGGGTGGTGGCAGCTGCTCGGCCTCGTGCCGGTCGTCGGCGGGCTCATCATGCTGTTCTGGTGCATCCGCGACGGCCAGCCGCACGACAACCGATTCGGCGCCAACCCGACCGGGCACGACGGCACCGCGGCTCGGGTTCCCGGGGTACCCGGCCTCTCCGGCCTGCCCGAGCTGAGGGGTCGCGGCGGCCGGCGCGATTCGGCCGGCGGTTCCGGTGACCCGCAGGACCTGCTGCCGTTCCCACGCGAGGACCGCGAGGGGCAGTCGCCACCACGCTCGTGACAGCCTGACGAGCCGCGGCCTCTCGCCAAACCGCGCCTTGTCGAGTTAGGTTTGCCTTACCTAATCGATGGAGGCGCCATGGCTGTTCCGAGCCCCGCGGTCGTTGCCGCCGAGCGACTGTGCACGCGGCTGACCACTCGTCTGCTCGACGGCGAAGGGGTCGCGCACGTGCACGCCTACCGCGACGCCGCGCCGACCATGCGCGCCGTCGCCCACGCCCGCGTCGCCGGCGCGCTGCTGCTGGCCGTGCCTCGCGTCGACCGGTTCGGAGGCGGCGCGTTGGCGCGCGTCGCCAGCGGGCGCAGCGGAAGTGGCGGCCTGCAGGTGCGCGTGCAGCTCACGCGCGAATCCGATCAGCGCGAGTTCCGGATCCGGCTCGCCGAGGTGTACGCCCTGGGCACCGCCCGGCTCCTCGACGACGGCGCAGCCCGCGCGCGGGCCGGCGGCGTCGGCGGCGACCTCGCGGTGGCGGTCGGCCACGGCGGCTGCGCGGTGCTCGAGGTGCAGGTCGACGCGGTCGTGCTGCACGGCCCCGTCGGCGGGCGGCACTACCGCCTGCCCGACCTGCCCGGGCGGGCCGAATCGGCTGACCCGGCTGACTCGGCTGAGTCGGGCGGCTCGGGCGGCTCGGGCGGCGAGCCCGGCAGAGCCGGTCGTTCGCGCTGGCCAGGCCGCGCGACCCGGGCGAACGCGTCGAAGGGGTCGAACGAGTCGAACGGGTCGGGGCGGGTGCGCTCGGACGCCCGGCCCGACTCCGACTGGGACGCGCTCGCCGCGACGGAGGCGGCGCACGGCGTAGGCGAGTGGTGCCTCGGCCACCTCAGCGGCGGGGTGGCCGCGCAGGTGCTGGCCGGGTTCCGGCGCGTCGCCGCCACCAGCGGCGCCCGCGAGGAAGACCTCATCGACCGCGTGCTGCTCCTCGACGTCGACCCGCACGGCATGCTCATGCTCGACCTGCGCGAGCCCGTGCCGCACAGCGTGTACGTGGCCTTCGACGAGCCGCTGGACCGCGCCGGCGACGTGCCCGCCGCGCTCGGCCGGCTGTTCCACCGCACGCTGGAGGCGGTGCCGGGCACCCCCGACGCGGCCTGAGCCGGCTACCCCCAGAGCCGCGCGGTGGCGCGCCGGGCGCCCTCCCCGAGCGCCTCGAGCTTGGCCCACGCGATCTGCGGGTGCACCCGGCCACCGAGGCCGCAGTCGGTGGTGGCGATGACGTTCTCGCGGCCGACGAGGCGCGCAAACCGCTCGATGCGGTCGGCGACGAGATCGGGGTGCTCGACGACGTTCGTCGCGTGGCTGACGACCCCGGGCGCGATCCGGGCCCCCTCGGGCAGCGTCGTCGTCTCCCAGATCCGCCACTCGTGCTCGTGGCGCACGTTGCCCGCCTCGAAGACGAACGTGCCGACGTTCGCCTTGAGCACCTCGTCGACGATGTCCGCGAACGGGATGTCGGTGGTGTGCGGGCCGTGCCAGCTGCCCCAACACACGTGCATGCGGATGCGCTCACGCGGCAGGCCCCGCAGCGCGTGGTTGGTGGCCTCGATGCGCTTGGCGATGTAGGCGCGGTAGTCCTCCAGCGCCGGCTCGGGGTTGATCTGGTCCCAGCTCTCGGCCAGCGACGGGTCGTCGAGCTGAACGTTCAGCCCCGCGTCGAGGATCGCCATGTACTCCTCGCGCATCGCGTCGGCGCACGCGAACAGCAGCTCCTCCTCGGTGCGGTAGTACTCGTTGGTGATGCGGGCGCACGAACCGGGAGACAGCGACGCGATGAACCCGGTCGACATCCCGTTCTCGCGCAGCGCGTTCGTCAGGTTCGCCGCGTCGCGGCGCACGTCGTCGTGGCCGATGTACGTCAACGGGCCGGCGACCTTGGGCTGCGTCGCCGCCTTGCGGTGCGCGAGGATGCCCGAGGTCGGCTCCTCGTAGGCCTCCCGGAAGCGCTCCCGGTCGCGGCGGTCGTAGAACGACGTGAGCACGATGTGGCCCGGCGAGGAGCGGTGCTGGGTGCGGTCGGCCCACCGGTCGTAGTCGGTCTGCTCCAGGCCGCCGAGGCGGGCGAACACGTAGTTCCACCAGGCGCCGTAGTCGACGGGCCCGGTCATCGTGTGGCCGAATTCGCCGTCGTTGGCGATCTCGATGCCGGCCGCTTTCTGCCGCGCGACGACGTCGACGACGGCGGTCGTCAGCAGCTGGTCCAACTCGCCGGAATCGCGGCCCTGCGCCCGGGCCTCGTTGGCCGCGAGGATCTCCGGGGTGCGCGGCAGCGAACCGGCGTGAGTGGTCTGGATGTGATCGATGCCTGTCGAGGCGGTCATTCGCCATCGCTCCTTCGGCGAGGGGTCTGGGTCTCTGGGTCTGTGGGTCTGTGGGTCTAATCCTCGGCGCCGGCCTCGAGGCCGGCCCGGTCGCCATGGGTCCTGCGGTGATGCGCGAGCACGTCAGTGAGCAGGATCCGGTGGTGCCGGCCGATCGCGCGGTAGGGCAACCGGCCCGACTCCATCAGCTGGTCGAGTTCGGCCCGGCTCAGGTGCAGCAGCTCGGCGGCCTCGTGCGGGGTCACCATGTGTTCCTGCGGGGAGACGGTCACCGGCCGCCCGTCGCACAGCGCGGCGACGAGCAACCGCAGGGCGTCGAGCACCTGCGGCGGCAGGGGCGCCGAGTCGGTGCCGACGCTCACGACGGCCGACTCCACGCCCCGAAGATCGATCGCTCCGGTCGCGGCCCCGCTGCCGCGTTGCGGCGGATCGCCGACCAGGTCGCGCAGCCGCTCGAGCGCCTCCGCACTCGAACCGCGCGGAACGAACGTGCGGGGATCCATCGCCGGATTCGCGGTCATGGCACGCGAGCTTACGTGCCCCGGCGGCGCTCAGGTCGTCTCGGCGCTGCCGCGCGGGCCGCCGCTCAGGTCGCCGCCCGGCCGCCACTCGGGTCGGCACTGGGCTCGGCACCGGGCTCGCCGCTCAGGTCGGCACCGGGCCCGCCGCTCAGGTCGTCGCGGTCGAGCACGACGTCCTCGACCTGCACCTGGCCCGACACCTGCTGGGTCTCGCCGTGGCTCACCCGGCGCAGCCGCACCCGTTCGACCGGAACACGCTCCATCGTGACCACCGGCCGCTCCTCGTAGAGCACGAGTTCCACTGCGTCGTCGGCGTCGTCGGCGTCGCCGGCGTCGAAGGTGTCGAACGCGTCGTCGGCACGATCGACCGCGGCGGACCCGCCCACCCGCTCGTCCGGACGGCCGGACCGCTCGCGCTGCGGGGTCGCCGCCGCGGAAACGCCGGGCTCCGGGTCGAGGGATTCCTCGACGAGTTCGGCCTCCTCCACCCGCACGGTGACGGTGATCGTGCGCTGCTCCTCGACGACCTTCTTGCGCAGCCGCACCCGACCGGTGCGCACGCGCTCCACGCCGACCCGCAGTTCCTCCTCGTGCCGCACGAGCGACTCGTCGCCGCTCTCGCCTCGATCGCCGGCTCGATCGCCGGGCCGGTCGTCGTCGAACCGGTCGAGTCGCTCGGCTCGGTCGCGCTCGGCTCGG
>JBDIAM010000144.1:0-8635 GCA_039812445.1 Piscicoccus intestinalis
GCACGGGCCGTCGAGCAGCCGGCGGCGCGGGCCGTCGAGCAGCCGGCGACGCGGGCCGACCCGCCGATTCCGCGCGCCGATTCCGCTCACCGATTCGCGTGCCGATTCCGCGCCGATTCCCCGCCGATTCCCCGCCGATTCCCCGCCGATTCCCCGCCGATTCCCCGCCGATTCCCCGGGATTATCGGGGGTTGACTTTCGACCCACCACGGGTGTGGGGCGGCGTGCATGCCCTACGGTGACCACCGGGACGAGCGTCCAGTTCCTCACTGCGCCAACGGGAGTCGTCATGAACATCGCGCGTCGAACGGTTTTGGGGTCGGCCGCGGCCGCGGGCCTGGGCGCTCTGGCCGCCGGGGCTGGGTGCCGATCGGTCGGGTCGACGGGGGGCAGCCGCGGCCCTCGCGCCGCCGCTGCCCCCCGGCCTGCCCGGCTCGGCCTATCTGCAGGTCTTCCGCAACTGGGCCGGCGACGTCGTCACCGACCGCCTGTGGACCATCGACTGCGGCGGCGAGAACCACGTCGTCCAGCTCGCGAACTGGGCGCACGCCAACGGCTTCGCGCTGCGCCCGCGCGGCTACATGCACAACTGGTCCCCGTTGACCGTCGCCGACGGCACCAAGGACGAGAAGGTGCTGCTCGTCAACGTGCGCACCGGGCTGACCGGCGTGCGGATGCAGGGCTCGGGGTCGGTGCGCGTCGGCACGGGCGTGTCGCTGGAGTCATTGCTCCTCCAGCTGGAGCTCGTCGGCCGGGGCCTGGCGCACCACCCGGCCCCCGGCGACATCACGATCGGCGGCGCGCTGGCGATCGGCGCGCACGGCACCGCCGTGCCCGCGCGCGGCGAGCGACCCGCCTCCGGGCACAGTTTTGGGTCGATGTCGAACCGCGTGACGAGCCTGCGGGCGGTCGTGTGGGATGCCGCGACGAACGCCTACGTGGCCCGCGAGTTCGGCCGGGCGCAGCGGGAGATCGGCGCGCTGCTCGTGCACGTCGGGCGCGCGTTCCTCACCGAGGTGACCCTGCGCGTCGGGCCGCACCAGCAGCTGCGCTGCCAGAGCTTCGTCAACGTCCCGATCTCGGAGCTGCTCGCCGCGCCCGGGGCGGGCGGGCGGACCGTCTCCAGCTACCTGGACCGGTCGGGGCGCCTGGAGATCATCTGGTTCCCGTTCACGACCACCCCGTGGCTCAAGGTGTGGACGATCTCGCCGTTGCCGCCGCTGGGGTCGATCCCGGTGCTCTCGCCGTACAACTACACGTTCGCCGACGGGCTGTTCGGCTTTCTGCTCGACAGCCCGCAGAGCGTCTACAACAACCCCGCCGGCACGCCTGCGTACTCCCGCAAACAGGCGGACGGCGTGCGGCTCGGGCTGCTCAGCTCCGCGACGAGCGACATCTACGGCTCGGGCCGCAACGTCATGCTGTACGTGCGCCCGAGCACGATGCGCGTCACCGCGAACGGCTACGCCGTGCTGTGCTCGCGGGCCGACGTGCAGTGGGTGCTCAACACGTTCTACACGTACTACTCGCAGGCGCTGACGCAGTTCGCGAACGGGGGGCGCTACCCGGTCAACGGCCCGGTCGAGATCCGGGTCACCGGCGTCGACAACCCGGCCGACAGCGGGGTCGCCGGCGCCCAGGACCCGTGGCTGTCCCCCACCCGGCGCCGGCCCGACCGGCCCGACTGGGACTGCGCCGTGTGGCTCGACCTGCTCACGCTGCCGCACACCCCCAACCACGCGCCGTTCTACGCCCAGCTCGAGCGGTGGCTGTTCGCGACCTTCGACACCGGCCGCACCGGCATCCGCGTCGAGTGGTCGAAGGGCTGGGCGTACACCGACTCCGGCGCCTACACCTCCGGCGACATGATCGGCGGCCGGATCCCCGCCTCGCTGTCCGCCGGCCAGCCCGGCGGCACCCAGTACGCCGACGCCGCCGCCGTGCTCGACCAGCTCGACCCGCACCGGATCTACACCTCGCCGCTGCTCGACCGGCTCCTGCCGTAGCGATCGAGGCGGCTAGCCGCGGGAGGCCGGCGCCGCCGGCTCCGATTCAGGGGCGGCTCCCGCGTCGGCCGCCGCCCGCGCCTCGGCGGCCTTGGCGCGCCGCAACTCCCAGTACGCGACGGCGAAGTAGAGCAGGGTGCCCCAGTTGGCGATCGCGTAGAACGTCTCGCGCTGGCGCAGGTAGGCGAAGATGTCCGGGCTGTGGAACAGCACGATCCACGCGTCGACGACGATGACGACGAGGGTGATGATCCAGATCCACCGCAGCACCCGGCTGACCACCGAGGTGTCCTTGGCGTCGTAGTGCGGCGTCTCGCGGGCCCGGCGCTCGTGGAAGACCTCGACGCGTTCGTCGAACAGCTGCTCGTCGGCCTCCTCCTCCGGATACGACCGCGCCGCCCCGGCGCGCCGGGCCAGCAGGATGTAGACGACGATCGAGATCGCCCACACGGGGATGAACGCGAAGTAGTAGGGCATGACGCCGGTGCCCACGAGCAGCACCGCGCACACCAGCGACACTCCCCAACTCAGCAGCGCCGGCGTGTTGCGCACGCCCTTGAAGCGGGCCCAGAAGCGGGTGAGACCGAGCCGAGGGAACAGGTGGTGCTCGGCGAACACGATGCCGCCCACCGGCACGAGCAGCACCCCGCAGTAGGTGACCAGGCCGAGGAAGTTGCGGTACACGAACGGAAAGCAGGCGGCGATGCTCACGGCCGCGCCGACGAAGAGGGTGACCTTGAACCGCGACATCCACGGCAGCACGCCCTGGGCCGCCAGCCCGGCTCGGTAGAGGTTGGCGTTGGCGGTCGTCCATCCGCCGACGATGACCGTGATGTAACCGGCCCAGCTCAACGCGTACCAGGCGACGTCGCCGGGGGCGAGCACCGTGATGCTCGTCAGCGTGATGGAGGCGGTGGCCGCGCCCATGAAGGCCGCGGAGATCCACGCCACGTAGTGACCGAACATCATGCCGGTCGAGGTCATCAGGCCGTGCCAGTTCTTGTCGGCGTACCGCAGCATCGCCATGTCGATGAGGCCGAAGTGCGAGAACGTGTTCGCGGCCCACGCGAACCCGGCGACCTCCCAGATCCCGATGCCGGGCTCGCCCTCGGGGGTCAGGCCCGTGAACACGGTGGAGCCGGCGATGTTGACGAAGTCCTGGAAGCTGTTGATCGTCGTGTAGCCGGTCACCGACTCCGCGACGGCCGGCAGCAGCACCATGCCGCCGACGGTGAACATCACCATGAGCCAGGGGCCGCAGATCGTGGCGAAGTCGGCGATGACGTTGAAGCCGTAGGCCGCGACGAACACCGCGACGAGGCTGAACAGCACGCACAGCACGATGAAGCCCACGCTCGTGGGGTACCACTGCGTCTGCGGCGGCAGGTTGACCACCCGCAGGATCGCGGTGGCGGAGACCGTGATCATGGCGGCTGAGATCACCGCGAAGATCAGCGCGTTCGCGGCGTTGTACACCCGCGAGATCGTGTCGCCGCCGATCTTGTGCAGGTAGGTGTACAGGCTCAGGCGGGTCTGGCGCGCGATCGGTGTCGTGACGAGCCAGTAGCTGAGCACCGCGAGGGTGTTGCCGATGACGAGCCCGATGAGGATGTCGTAGATGCCGGCGCCGAGGATGACGAAGGTGGCGCCGAAGACGAACTCGGTGCCGGCGACGTGTTCGGCGGCGTACAGGCCGGCGAAGTGCTTGGCGCCGTGGGTCTCGTGCTTGCCGATCGGGAGCTGCTCCGGATCGGAGGCGGCAATCGTCGCGTCGATCTCGTCGACGGTCCGGGCGCTTCTGGCCACGACCATGCCCCTTTCAGTTCCCGTTCGCCTGGTCGGCCATCAGGCGGGTCTGTTCGATGACGCGGTCCGCCACCCACTGCGAGTTCTCCAGCGCCTCGGCCTCGCTGATCTCGCCGCGGATCGCCTGGTTGAGCTGCTGGCCGACGGCGTTGCCGATGCTCGTGAACGGCGCGACCGCGACGTACTGCGCCCCCTCGTACGGCGCGCCCGGAGCCGACTGCGCCACGTCGGCTCGCTCGATGGAGGCCAGCACGAGCGGCGCGTACGGCGCGGCCTGCGTGTAGGCGGGGTCGGCGTACAGGTCGCTGCGGGCGCCGGGAGGCACGCCGGCCGGACCGTAGTGCGAGGCCGCGAGCCGCTGGTACTCGGCCGAGGTCGCCCAGGCCACGAACTCCTTGGCCAGCTGCGGATTGTCGGAGTTCGTCGGCACCGCCAGGGCCCAGGTCCACAGCCAGCTCATCGGCTCGCCGGCCTGTGACGACGCCGGCGCCATGGCGAAGCCCACCTGATCGGCGACGCTCGAGTGAGTCGGGTCGACGACGAACGAGGCGGCCGACGTGGCGTCGATCCACATCGCGCACTGCCCCTGCTGGAACAGCGCGAGATTCTCGGCGAACCCGTTGTCGGCGACGCTCGGCGGGGCCGACCGGGCGAGCGTGAGGTAGTCCTGCACCGTGCGCTGCCACTGCGGGGTGTTGAGTTGCGCCCGCCATTGGTCGTCGAACCACAGCGCCCCGTAGGAGTGGGCCATCGCGGTGACGAAGGCCATGTTCTCGCCCCACCCGGCCTGGCCGCGCAGGCAGATGCCGGGCACGCCGGTGGTCTGTGCGACCCGTTGCGCGGCGTCGATGACGAACTGCCAGGTGGGCTGGTCGGGCATCGTCACCCCGGCCTGGGCGAAGAGGTCGCGACGGTACATCGTGAACGCCGACTCCCCGTAGAAGGGCGCCGCCTGCAGCTGCCCCCCGTGGGAGACGCTGTCGCGCACCGCCGGCACGAACTGGTTGGGGTCGAACCCGGCCGGCATGTCGGTCAGCGGCGTGAGCAGCTGGCGCTCGCCCCAGATCCGGGCCTCGAACGGGCCGATCGTCACGACGTCGAAACGGCCTCCCTCGGTGCCGACATCGGTCGAGATCATCTCGCGGATCTCGTTCTCGCCCTGTCGAACCCATTCGATCTGGGTGCCGGGGTGGGCGTCGGTGAAGGTCTGCGTGAGGTCGCGGAGCCGGTCGAGGTCGCCGTTGTCGACGGCCGCGACCGTCAGCGTGCGCGCGGCGTCGGCCGGGTCGGCGTCACGGCCACACGCTGCGGTCGTGCTCAGGGCTACGACGGCCGCTGCCGCGGCCAGAGCGCGAAAGAACCTGCGCATCGGGGCACTCCTCAGCGAGTCCGGTCCTCGGCGAATTCCAGCGGGACGGCGCCAAACCCGCGCATCCGCCCGTTGTGATGGAAAGCGACATTAGGCCCGTACCGGACCCTGAGGGGATCCTGGCTATGTGACCTGGATCACAGGACGGTTCGGGCGCGGCGGAGTGACCGAACCACTTTGCACCGACCAGCATCGCGAGCTGCCGGCGGATCCGCCCCGAACGGCGCGTGCGGCACGCCGGACGGAGACGACGGTTACGTCGAATGTGTCCGCACCCGGTTCGCCTCGGACGTCGTCTCGATGGGCCGACTCATGGAGTCCCTCTTCGAGATCGTCCCTTCGCCGATACGCCCCGCCGGAGGCCTGCGGTGGTGCGCGAGGGCCGTCACCCGCTCTCCGCTCCTGGGGAAGCGGCTGCGACGAAGAATAGTGTGTACGATCGTACACATTCACGTCGCGTCGAAACAGGAGATTTGTCGTGTCAGCCTCGCCCTCCGCCCCCTGCGCCGGGGAGCCGGCCGCAGCGGTTCGCGCCCCGAAGGTCCCGGTGTGGACCGCCGCGGTGTTCGTGCTCTTCCTCATGCGCGGGTTGCTGTTCAACACGTGGTTCAGTCGCGGACCCGACGTC
This sequence comes from Piscicoccus intestinalis, assembly GCA_039812445.1. Lineage (GTDB taxonomy): Bacteria > Actinomycetota > Actinomycetes > Actinomycetales > Dermatophilaceae > Kineosphaera > Kineosphaera intestinalis_A. The sequence continues at coordinate 5,810 of JBDIAM010000144.1, forward strand.
CAGCGGCTTCTCGAGGCGTCCACGCTGCAACTGGGGCTCATCGCCATGCTGGTGCCCGTCGGCGGGCTCCTCGCGATCGGCCCGGCAGGCGCGCTGGTCCAGCGCTTCGGGTCGCGTCTTGTGGCAACGGCGGGGTACAGCCTGGCGGCGGTCTCGCTGGCACTCGCCGGTTTCGCCATCCAGAGTGGCAACCTGCTGGTCAGCTGCGTCCTGCTGGTTCTCTTCGGAGCGCCGTTGGCGGTGGTCGACTTCGTCGGCAACTACGAGGGGACCCTCGTCGACAAGGCGGCGCGCCGCAGCGTCTTCGCGGCGATCCACGGCGCCTTCGGCCTGGGCATGCTGTCGGCGGCCTTCCTGACGGGCGTGGTCAGCGACGCGGGCATGTCGTTGGGCACGCACTTCGCCGTGGTCGCCGTGGTCGCCGTGATTGCGTCGGTCACTGCTTCCCTTGCGCTGCCTCGTCATCCGACGCGCCGACGACCCGCCGAGAAGGCCTCCGAGCCCCGCTCACGGGCCGTGTGGTTCGAGCGGCGCAGCCAGCTGATCGCGCTCATCGGCTTCACCTTCATCATGGCCGAGACCAGCGCGGGCACCTGGGTGCCGATCGCGATGACCGACGCCGGCTTCACTCCATCCCACGCCGCTTACGCGCTGAGCCTGTTCTGGATCCTCATGACGATCGGTCGCCTGCTCGGCGGCTTCGTCGTGGACGCCATCGGGCGGTACCGCACCGTGCTGGTCTCGTGCCTGGTGACGGCGGTGGGCGTGGCGGGCTTCATGGCCGCCGGGGACTCCCCGCTGACCTATCTGGCGTTGGCGCTGTGGGGGCTGGGCCTGGCGCTCGGCTTTCCGATGAGCGTCGCGTCGATGAGTGACGACCCGGCGAAGGCCTCGGCACGGGTCAACATGATCATCATGATCGTCTACCTGTCCAACCTGTCCGTCGGGCCGGCGCTGGGTGGCATCGGGGAGGCGTTCGGGGTGTACGCCGCCTTCGCCGTTCCCGTGGTGCTGCTGGTGGTCTCGGCGGGCCTGGCGAAGGTGACCAGTCCCGTCACGGGCGGCGGGCCGCGGTAGCCGGCTCGAGGCGTTCCGGCACCTGCGTGATGAGGAGGTCGACGCTCGCGGCCACGAGGCGGCGGTCCAGGTCCGCGCCCAGGAAGGCCCGGTGCATCGGCCAGCCCTCGATCATGACGTTGAGCGCGGCACAGACGTCCGGTGCGAAGTGCAGCCCGAGGCTCGCCCGACTCCGCCGGACCCATTCGCCCGCGGCGTCGCAGACGACCGGATTGTGGTGCGCGTAGGCGTACATCTCGAAAATGAGGTTCATGTCCTGGGGTGAGGCGTAGGCCGACCCGCAGACGAGGTCCACCACCGCTTCCGCCGCCGCCTCCGGCGTGGCGGCGCTCTCCATGGCCCGGCGGAACTGGGCGGACTTCACGTCCACGAGGTGCACGAACGCCTGGCCCAACAGGTCGTCGAGGCTGTCGAAGTAGTACGTCAGCGATCCCAGCGGCACGTCGGCGGCGGCGGCGATCCGACGGTGGGTGGTTTTGTGGACGCCGAGCTCGGTGATCACCGCCAGCGCGGCGTCGATGATCGTGCCCCGTCGCTGCGGGTCGTTACGGCTCCTCGCTCGCGAACCTGCCATGCCTCCCACTCCTGCGACGAATGTGTCGAATGTGTCAACGGTACGCGGCGCGATGATCGACGACGCAGTACCTCGCGGCAGTCTGGGCAGCTATGGACAATCAGCCCGCGCGGCGGCGGTACTCCAGGTCGTAGATGCGTCGGCCCGCGCGCAGCCCCTTGCGCTCGAACGTCGTCTCGGGGCGCCCGGCGAATCGCGGCGCCCAGCCGGGCTCGCCCGCGCTCTCCGGCGGCGTCGCCTTCTCCAGGGCGGGGCAGGCTTCGGCGACGCGACGCATCTGGTGGGCGTAGTGCTCCCAGTCGGTGGCCAGCCGCAGCACTCCCCCGGCGCGCAGCACCCGGGCCGCGTCGGCCACGAACGCCTCGTCGACGAGCCGCCGCTTGTGGTGCCGCGCCTTGGGCCACGGGTCGGGAAAGAAGACCCGCACCTCCGCCACCGAGCCCGGAGCCAGCCCGCCCGCCACGAGCGCCCGCGCGTCGGCTTCGATGACCCGCACGTTCGTCAAGTCTTGCGCGCCCGCCTGGGCGACGGTGCGCGCCGCGCCCGGACGGTAGACCTCGACCGCGAGGTGGTCGGCGTCGGGCCGGGCACGCGCCGACGCCAGCACCGCCTCCCCTGTGCCGGAGCCGATCTCGACGACGAGCGGCGCGTCGCGCCCGAACGCTTCGCGCGCGTCGAACACCCAGCCGGGGGCCAGGCTCGCCGCCCGCTCCCCGCGCGGCGGCGCGATGACCAACCGGTCGAGCTGCGGCGGGTACTGCCGCGCGAACCGGCCCCGGCGCCGCCCGTCGCGCCGCCCGAACGAGACGACCTCCCGCCGCGGCCACGCCTGCGCCGACTCCCCCACCGACTCCCCCGCCGACCCTGACCCCGCCCCCAACGACCCTGAAAACTGCGTGTCGTGGTGAGAACTGCAGTCCGGACTGCAGTTCTCACCACGACACGCAGTTTTGAGCGAAGTGCGGTCGGGCGTTTGGGCGGGGGCTCGGTCGGGCGTTCGGGCGGGCGGCTCGGCGGTCACGCGGCTACTTCTTGGCCTTGTCGGCGCCGTCGGAGGACAGCGCGGCGATGAACGCCTCCTGGGGCACCTCGACGCGGCCGACCATCTTCATGCGCTTCTTGCCCTCCTTCTGCTTCTCCAGCAGCTTGCGCTTGCGGCTGATGTCGCCGCCGTA
>JBDIAM010000145.1:0-8612 GCA_039812445.1 Piscicoccus intestinalis
CCCCATCGCCCCGGGCTCCGCACCCCGTCTCCGCCTACGTCCACATGCTGGGCGTCGCGCTCGCAGCTCGCCGTGGCGGCTACCACCGCAACGCCGAGCGACGAGCGCAACCGCGAGCGTGTCGGGACGGCTGCACACCCCCGCACCCGGCTTCGGCCGACGCGGGGAAGCCGACGTCGGTAGGGTCGAGCGCATGGCTCGCACCTACGCCACCGCGGCCAGAGTCGGCCGCGACCAACTCCTCGACTTCCTGTCCGAGCGCCACCAGGCGACGCTGACGACGCGCCGCCGCGACGGGCGGCTGCAGATGTCGCCGGTGACCTGCGGGGTCCACGACGGCCGCATCCTCATCTCCACCTATCCCCGGCGCGCCAAGGCCGTGAACGCCCGGCGCGACCCGCGCGTCAGCCTCGTCGTGCACTCCGACGAGTGGAACGGACCGTACGTGCAGGTCGACGGGCGCGCGAGCGTGCTCGACATGCCCGCGGCGCTCGACGGCCTCGTCGACTATTTCCGCTGCATCAGCGGCGAGCACCCCGACTGGAACGAGTACCGCGAGGCGATGGCGGCGCAGGACAAGTCGCTGCTGTCGATCGACATCGAGGAGTGGGGCCCCATCGCCACCGGCGGCTTTCCCCCGGAAGCGAGCCAGCGATGACCTCCGCCGTGCTGCCCACCGGGGACCAGTGGGAGATCCGCTATCAGGCGCCGAACGCGCTGCACGCGGCCTGCATCACCCAGACCGGCGCGAACCTGCGCAGCTACACGATCGACTCCCGCCCGCTCGTGCACGGGTTCGGCGCGCACGAGCCCTGCCCGGCCTACCGCGGCGCCACGCTCCTGCCGTGGCCCAACCGCGTCGGCGACGGGCGCTACGAGTTCGGCGGCCAGGAGCGGCAGCTCGCGCTGACGGAGCCGGGTCGGCTCAACGCGACTCAGGGGCTCGTGCACTGGCAGGACTGGCACCTGGTGCGCCGCGAGGAGCACGAGGTCGTCGTGGCGACCACGCTGCGCCCGCAACCCGGCTGGGACTGGATCCTGCGCTGCCGCATCACCTTCTCCCTCGGCGTCGACGGATTGCGGGTCACCCCGTGGGTGCGCAACGAGTCGGAGACCGAAGCGCCCTTCGGCTACGGCGCCCACCCCTACCTGACGTGCGGGGAAGACCACATCGACGAGCTGGAGATGCGGCTGCCGGCCGCCTCCTCGCTCCTGGTCGACGAGACGAGGCTGCTGCCGGCGCGGGGTTCGCTCGCCGACAGCGTCGCTCCGGTGGTGCCCGACGCCGACCTGCGGGACGGGCCGGCGCTGGCCGACCTGGTGCTCGACACGGCGTACACCGAGCTGGCCGCCGACGACGACGGCGTCTGGCGCGCCCAGCTGTGGCACCCCGGCACGGGTCGCACGACCACGCTGTGGGCGCCGCTGGCCGACTTCGGCTGGGCCCAGGTGTTCACCGGCGACGAGCTGCCGGACCCGCTGAACCGCCGCTCCGGCGTGGCCGTCGAGCCGATGACGTGCGGGCCCGACGCGCTGCGCACCGGCGCAGGCCTCATCACCCTGGCGCCCGGGCAGGAGTGGAGCGCGACGTGGGGGGTGACCGGCTCATGACCCAGCAGCGCGCGGGCCTGCGGGCCCGCCTCGCCGACCCGCAGCACCGGGCGCTGGCCGCGTTCGTCGGGATCCCGCGGGTGGAGGTCGTGCAGATCGTCGGGTTCGCCGGCTACGACATCGTCATCCTCGACGGCGAGCACGGCGCGTTCGACGCCGCCGGCATGGCGGCGCTCGTCGCCGCCGGCCACGGGGCCGGCCTCGACGTCGTCGTGCGGGTGCCGGAGCTGCGGGCTCAGGCGATCTCCGCGGCCCTGGACGCGGGCGCCGACGCCGTGCTCGTTCCGCACGTGCGCGACGGCGCGGAGGCCGCGGCGGCGGCGCAGGCGTGCCGGTTCCCGCCGCAGGGCATCCGCTCGGTGCACGGCGCGGTTCCCGCCTCCCGGTACGGTTTTCGGCCCGACTATCTGGCCGCCGCGAACGCCGACACGGCCTGCATCGTCATGTGCGAGGACGCCCAGGCGCTGGAGAACATCGACGCGATCGCGGGGGCGCCCGGCGTCGACGCCGTGTTCGTCGGCTCCTACGACCTGTCCGCCTCGATGGGACACGTCGGGGAGCCGGGTCACGAGGCGGTCGTCGCGGCCGCCCGTCGGGTGCTGGAGGCGACCGCGACGGCGGGGGTCGCGATGGGTGTCATGGCACCGGCTCCGGAGGCGACGGCCGGCTGGTTCGAGGCGGGAGCGCGCTTCGTGGCGGCCGGTGTCGACACCTCGATGCTGCGCGCGGGAGCCATGGCCGCGGTAGCTGCAACGGGCGTGCGCCCGAGCGGTTAGCCTTAATGTCCGACCGGGTCATCTCCCGGCGTTTCGACATCGATGAGAAGGTGCATCGCAGGTGCCGACGGGCAAGGTCAAGTGGTACGACGCCGACAAGGGCTTCGGCTTCGTCTCCGACGACGAGGGGGGAGACGTTTTCCTCCATGCGAATGCGCTGCCTGCCGACGTGACCACCATGAAGGCCGGCACGCGCGTGGAATTCGGCATCGCCCAGGGTCGCCGCGGCGCCCAGGCGATGCAGGTCAAGGTGCTCGACTCCCCGAAGTCGGTGGCCGCCGCCCAGCACGCCAAGCACCGTAAGCCGGCCGAGGACATGACGGTCATCGTCGAAGACCTCATCAAGCTGCTCGACGGCGTCTCCAACCAGCTGCGTCGCGGGCACTACCCCGACGCGAAGGTGTCTGCCAAGGTGGCGGCCGTGCTGCGCGCCGTCGCCTCCGACCTCGACGGAGCCTGACTCCCATGACGACTGCGGTCCAGACGCGCAAACCTGCCCGCGCCGAGCGGCGGGTCGCGCGTGCGCCGAAGGCCGACGCGACGCTCGCGGCGGCCGCCGACGAGGCCCGCGCCGCCGCCGAGACCATCGCCGAGCGCGGCACCGTCGGTGCGCACGTCGGGATGGTCATGGAGGCCGAGCGCCTGGCCACCCACCTGTTCGAGTGCACCGCGGGCGCGTACCGCGGCTGGCGCTGGGCGGTCACGGTCGCGCGCGTCGCGCGCAGCCGCAAGGTGACCGTCTGCGAGACGCACCTGCTGCCGGGCCCCGACGCCGTGCTGTCTCCGGCGTGGGTGCCCTACGCGCAGCGACTCGTGCCGGGCGACATCGGCCCGGGCGACGTGCTGCCCTATCGCGAGGCCGATCCGCTGCTCGAGGCGGGCTTCGAGGCCACCGGCGAGGAGGACGTCGACCAGATGGCGCAGTGGGAGCTCGGTCTCGGGCGCCCGCGCGTGCTGTCGGCCGAGGGCCGCGAGGTGGCCGCGCAGCGCTGGTACGACGGCGACAACGGCCCGCACGCCGACGTCGCCGAGCAGGCCAAGGCGTCGTGCGGAACGTGCGGCTACTACCTGCCGCTGGCGGGCGCGCTGCGCCGCACCTTCGGGGTGTGCGCGAACTCGTGGTCGCCCTCGGACGGCCGCGTCGTCAGCCTCGACCACGGCTGCGGCGCCCACAGCGAGACCGACGTGCCCGCCTCCTCGCCGGCCGCCAGCTCCGACCCCGTGCTCGACGACACCGAGGTCGAGCTCGTCTGATTCGCCGAATCGACGATCGCTTCGGGGCCTTCCGGCGTATCACCCCAGGTCGGCTCGCGTGACGGGAGTTCGCGATAGTCGATGTGGCGATTCCCGTCGTGGGTGACGGTCGCACCCGCCGGGGCATGGACCGGACACAAGCCCGTCACATGCGACCCCTACGCTTTCTGCACATGTCCACCTCTGCACCGCCGTCCCGGCGATCCTCCTCGTCCCGGCTGGACGGGTACTTCCGCATCACCGAGCGCGGCTCGACCGTGGCCCGCGAGATCCGCGGTGGCCTCGCGACGTTCTTCACGATGGGCTACATCATCGTGCTCAACCCGCTGATCATCGGCACGGTGCAGGACGGCACCGGGCAGTACCTCGGCGGCGGCAGCGAACCCAACCTCGCGCTCGTCGCCTCCGGCACGGCGCTGGTCGCCGGCCTCATGACGATCTGCATGGGCGTGTTCGCGAACTACCCGCTCGCGCTCGCCGCGGGGCTCGGCCTCAACGCGTTCGTCGCCTACGGGGTGGCGAGCCTGCCGCAGATGACGTGGGCCGACGCCATGGGGCTCGTCGTGCTCGAGGGCATCCTCATCCTGTTGCTCGTGCTCACCGGTTTCCGGGAGGCGGTCTTCCGGGCCATCCCGGCGCAGCTGAAGACCGCGATCAGCGTGGGCATCGGGCTGTTCATCACCCTCATCGGCCTGTACGACGCGGGCATCGTGCGCAAGGCGCCGGCCGCGCCGGTCGAGCTCGGCGTCGGCGGCTTCCTCGCCGGTTGGCCCACGCTCGTCTTCGTGCTCGTGCTGCTGGCGATCATCGTCATGATGGTGCGCAAGGTCTCCGGGGCGATCCTCTACGGCATCGTCGGCGGCACCTTGCTGGCGATCCTCGTCGAGTCGGTCTTCCACGTCGGCCCCCAAGGCCCGGCGGACCAGAACGCCAACCCCACCGGCTGGGGCCTGAACGTGCCGGCGCTGCCCGACCACGTCGTCGACGCCCCCGACTTCGGGCTGCTCGGGCAGTTCAACCTGCTCGGGTCGTTCACGAACATCGGCATCATCTCGGCCGCGCTGCTGATCTTCACGCTCATGCTCGCCGACTTCTTCGACACGATGGGCACGATGGTCGCCATCGGCGCGGAGGCGGACCTGCTCGACGAGGACGGCAACCCGCCCGCCACCCGCCGCATCCTCGTCGTCGACTCCGTCGCCGCGATCGCCGGCGGCGCCGCGAGCGTCAGCAGCAACACCTCCTACATCGAGTCCGCCTCCGGCGTCGGGGAGGGGGCGCGCACCGGCCTCGCCTCGATCGTCACCGGCTGCATGTTCCTGCTCGCGACGTTCCTCGCCCCGCTCGTCGACATCGTGCCCTACGAGGCGGCCACCCCCGCGCTGGTCATCGTCGGGTTCCTCATGATGCAGCAGGTCGTCGGCATCGACTGGCACGACATCGACATCGCGATCCCCGCCTTCCTGACGATCGTGCTCATGCCGTTCAGCTACTCGATCTCCGCGGGCATCGGAGCCGGTTTCGTCGCCTACGTCGTCATCAAGATCGCCCGCGGCCGCGCCGCCCAGGTGCACCCGCTGCTGTGGATCGTCGCCGTGCTGTTCGTCATCTACTTCGCCATCGACCCCATCAAGGGCGCGCTCGGCGTCTCCTGAGCCGGCCGCCGGGGGCGTGTCTGCCGCCGCCCCGGAGGCCGCCGCCGGGCGCCGCCGCCCGGCCGTCCCGGCCCGCCTCCCGTCACCTTTCGCACGGGAGCCTGTGCCAACGGACGGGACCGCCCGGGCTCGACGGAACCGCCTCCGCGGAGGCGGTTCCGCGGCAGCCGGCCGGTCCCGTCCCGCCCTGCGAGACCGGCCGTCCACCCTGGGAATACTTACTCAACCTAATGAGCTGAGCTAAGTATTCGTCGACGACCGGGAGGCTGAGGTGAGCGACACCGATCTGGGCGCGCTGGCGGTCGAGCTGCGGCTCGCGTGCATGCGGATCAGCCGCAGAGTGCGCTTCGAGGCGCAGGACGACGAGTGGCACATTCCGCCGCACCAGTTCAGCGTGCTCGCGCGCCTGGACAAGGCCGACGCCACCCCGAGCGAGCTCGCCGAGGCAGAGAAGGTCTCGGCGCCGAGCATGACGCGCACGGTCGCGGGCCTCGTGGAGGCGGGGCTGGTCACCCGGGCCGCCCACCCCGGCGACCGCCGCGCGGTGGTGCTCAGCCTCACCGGCTCCGGGCGCGAACTGCTCACCCAGATCAGGGCGCGGCGCGATCAGTGGATGTCGTCGCGCCTGGCGGAGCTGTCGGACGAGGAGCGCCGGACGCTCGCGCAGGCCGCGGCGCTGCTGGCGAGGGTGGCGGCCCGGTGAGCCCGACCTTCCGCTCGTTCGTCTCCCGCAACTACCGCTTCTTCTTCGTCGGCGCGCTCGTCAACAACGTCGGCACGTGGATGGGCCGCACCGCGCAGAGCTGGCTCGTGCTCACCGAACTCACCGACCACGACGCCGCGGCCCTGGGCATCGTCACCGCCCTGCAGTTCCTGCCGATGGTGCTGCTCGCGCCGTTCGCGGGGCTCGCGGCCGACCGGTTCGCCAAGCGCCGCGTGCTCACCCTCACCCAGGGGTCGCTGGCCCTCGTGCAGCTGGTCACCGCCGCGCTCGTGCTGTCGGGCACCGCGACGCTGGCGAGCATCTACGTGCTGACCTTCCTGTACGGCGCCGCGGCCGCGGTCGACGCCCCGACCCGGCAGGCCTTCGTCTCCGAGGTCGTCGGCCCCGACCTGCTGAGCAACGCCGTCGGCCTCAACAGCGCGAACTTCAACACCGCTCGCCTCATCGGCCCGGCACTGGCCGGCCTGCTCATCGCGCTCGTCGGCACCGGCTGGGTGTTCGTCATCGACGCCGTCAGCGTCGCGGCGATCATCGTCTGCCTGTGGCTCATGGACCCGCGCGCCCTGCAGCCCGCGCCGCGGGCCGCCTCCAAGGGCGGCATCCGCGCGGGCATCGCCTACGTCGCGCACCGGCCCGACATCATGCTCGTGCTCGCCGTCGTCTTCGTGCACGGCACGTTCGCCATGAACTTCCAGATGACGATCGCGCTCATGGCCACGACCGTCTACGGCAAGGGGCCGGGGGAGTTCGGGCTGCTCGGGTCGATCATGGCGATCGGTTCGCTGGCCGCCGCCCTGCTCGCCGCCCGGCGTCCGCAGCCGCGGCTGGCGGTCGTGCTCGGCGGCGTCGGCGCGTTCGCGGTCGCCAACACGGTCGCGGCGCTCGCGCCCAGCTACTGGACGTTCGCGATCCTGCTCGTGCTCGTCGGCCTCACCGCCATGACGATCCTGCCGACCGCCAACTCGCTGGTGCAGCTCGCCGTCGAACCGCAGATGCGCGGCCGGGTCATGGCCCTGTACATGGCGATCTTCATGGGCGGCACGCCGCTGGGCGCCCCCGTCGTCGGCTGGATCGGCGCGATGTGGGGCGCGCGCTGGACGATGCTCGTCGGCAGCATCGCCGACGTGCTCGTGCTGCTGGGTGCCCTGGTGTACCTGTCCCGCGGCCGCGGCCACTTGCTCATGCGCCCGGCGCACCTGCTGCGTCGGCGCCCGCGGGTCGTGCGCTACGGTGCACAGACTCGGAGTCGAGCCGACCAGGAGGTCACGCAGGATGAGCCCACGCACCCGACGCGTCGTCGTCCTCGTCGCGCTGGCGGCGATGCTGCTGGCCGTGGTCGTCGCGCCGATGTTCTGACCGGAGCCGGGCCGGTCACCGCCCCCGCGGCCGTCGGCTCCGAGCGGCGGGCCGACTACCGAACCAGCACCGAGCCCTCGGCCAGCACCGCGTCGATGCAGGCGGTCAACGCCCGCACGTCGTCCGGCTCCACGGCGGGAAACACCCCGACGCGCAACTGATTCCGACCGAGCTTGCGGTACGGCTCGAGGTCGACGATCCCGTGTGCGCGCAGGGTCGCGGCCAGCGCGGCCGCGTCGACCCGCTCGTCGAAGTCGATCGTGGCCACGACCGTGGAGCGCGCCGACTCCTCGGTGACGAACGGCGTCGCCAGCTCGTGCGCGCGCGCCCAGTCGTAGACGATGCCCGCCGACTGCGCGCAGCGCGCCGCCGCCCACTGCTGGCCGCCGCGCTCGTTGAGCCAGCGCACCTGCTCGCGCATGAGCGCGATCGTCGCGAGCGCGGGCGTATTGAGCGTCTGGTCCTTGCGGGAGTTCTCGATCGCGGCGTGCAGGTCGAGAATGGCCGGCACCCACCGGCTCCCACGCAGTCGCTCGACGCGCTCGATGGCGGCGGGGGACAGCAGCGCGAACCACAGCCCGCCGTCGGCGGCGAAGCTCTTCTGCGGCGCGAAGTAGTAGGCGTCGACCTGGCTCGCGTCGAGGCGGGTGCCGCCGGCCGCGGAGGTGCCGTCGACGAGCACGAGCTGGTCGCCGGCGCCGACGCGCTCCACCGGGAGCATGACGCCGGTCGAGGTCTCGTTGTGCGGCCAGGCGTAGGCGTCGACGTCGGAGACGGTGTGCGGACCGGTGGCGCGGCCCGGCTCCGCGCGGCGCACGTCGGGTTCGGCGAGGAACGGCGCGGCGCTCGTCGCGGCCGCGAACTTGGCGGAGAACTCGCCGATGACGACGTGTTGGGCGCGCTCGCGCACGAGGCACAGGCTCGCGATGTCCCAGAAGGCGCTGGCGCCGCCGTTGCCGAGCACGACCTCGTACCCGTCGGGAAGCGCGAAGAACCGCGCCAGGCCCTCGCGCAGCTCGCCGACGGCGGCGCGCACGGGGGCCTGCCGGTGCGACGTGCCGAGCCAGGTCGTCGCGAGTCGGGTCAGGGCGTCGACCTGCTCGGGGCGCACCTTGCTCGGGCCGCTGCCGAAGCGGCCGTCGCGCGGCAGCATCTCGGGCGGCAGAAACGTGCGGGGCTGCGCCGAAGCGGAGGAGGCGGTCACGCCCCCATCATCGCGGACCAGCCGGGCACGCT
>JBDIAM010000146.1:0-8528 GCA_039812445.1 Piscicoccus intestinalis
GCGCGGCTGGGGATCGGCGCGATCGGGATCGTCACCGAGGTCGAACTCGCCTGCGTGCCGGCGTTTCTCGTGCGGGCCCAGGAGCGCCCGGAGCGGCTGGGCGCGGTGCTGGAGCGGCTGCCGGAGTGGGGCGCGGACACCGACCACGTGGATCTGTACGTGTTTCCGCACACCGACCGGGCGCTCGTGAAACGCAACACGCGGTTGCGGCCGGGGGATGACGGGCCTCGGCTGGCCGGCTGGCGGCGGCGGCTCGACGACGACCTGTTGTCGAACACCGTGCTGGAGCGGGTCTGCCGGATCGGGTCGCGGTCGCCGGCGCGGGTGCCCGCGCTCAACGAGGTCGCGGGCCGGGCGTTGTCGGCACGCACGTTCGTGGCGCCCTCGCACGAGGTCTTCGTCACGCGACGCGACGTGCGGTTCCGGGAGTGTGAGTGGGCGGTGCCCGCGGCGTCGCTGGTGCCGCTGTTGACGGGGTTGCGGGAGTACTTCGGGCGCCGCGACCCGGTGGTCGGCATGCCGGTCGAGGTGCGCTTCGGGGCGGCCGACGACGTGTGGCTCTCGCCGGGATACGGGCGCGACACCGGCTATCTCGCGGTGCACGAGCACCACAGCGCACCGCCGAGTTCGTACTTCGCCGACGTCGAGGCGATGGTGCGCGAGCACGAGGGGCGGCCGCACTGGGGCAAGCTGCACGGGCTGGGCGCGGACCGGCTCCGGGAGCTGTACCCGCGGTTCGACGACTTCGCCCGGGTGCGTGGCGAGGCCGACCCGCAGCGGCTGTTCGGCAACGACTATCTGACGCGGGTGCTCGGAGACTGAACGGGGGCGCGTCCGATGCGGCGCGGGCGGGGGCGGCGCGCCAGGATGGGTGCTCATGAACGTCGACGCACTCTTCGAGAAGCTCGCCACCGACCTGGCCGACGCGGGCGCGGCCGAGCTGTCCGACGGCAAGGACTCGAGCGAGCGGTTGCTGGCCCGCGACGGCCGCCCGTTCGCGCGGTTGCGCGGCGAGCACATGTCGTTTCTGCTGCCGCCGGGCACGCCGGGGCTCGGCGACGCCCTTGCGCTGGAGACGAGTGCGCCGGCCGGTGACGGACGCTGGGTCGAGGTGCCGACCGACGACGTCAGCGAGTGGGAGCGCCTCGCGAGGCGGGCGTTCGAGGGGGCCGGCGGGTAGCTCGAGCGGGTTCTCTCAGCGGCGGCCTAGTGCTCGCGCAATACGCGGTCGAGGTCGCTGACGAGTTGGGTGACTCGACTGTGTCCTCGGGGAGCCAGCGGGTATCGCGTCAGGACTGCGATCAGGGTTGGCGTTGCCCGGGCCCGGGCACGTGCCAGGGTGGCACGGGCCGCCGATGGATCACCGGTGGCCGCCTCGGCGGCGAGCGCTGCGTGCGCCGTGCTTCGCAGGATGTGTCCCACCTGGTCCGCCTTCGCGAAGGGGTGGAGGTACGCCGATGCGGCGGCGTCGCCGCTGGCCGACGCCGCGTGTGCAGCGACGAGGTCGCAGGCGTCCTTCGCGGCGCGGTGAGCGTCGAGCGCGGTGACTCGCTGCAGCGTGGACCGGGGCTCGCCGGCGGCGAAGCGCCGGGCCGCCTCGAGGCCGGCCACGATCCGGCCATCGACTGGGTCGGGAAGCAAGTCGACGGCCTCCTGCGCCGCGGCCGCGGCGAAACGAGTGACTTCCCGGATCTCGTCCATGGACAGGTCGAAATAGAGGTCTGGATCCACGGGCACGGCACCACTGTGCACCTGTTGCGTGGCCGCCCGCGGCTCTCGGCGATCGCCGTCGGCCCTCGTCGGCCCTCGTCGGCTCTTAGCGGCTCTTAGCGGCTCTCAGCGGCTCGGTGGCGCGGTCGTGGAGCCGAGGCGCAGGGTGGTCGGCAGCGTCACGTCGGCGGGGTGCTCGCCGTCGAGGAGGCCGCGCACGGCCTGGCCGGCGGCGGCGCCTTTGGCGGCGCCGGGCTGCACGACGGTGGTCAGCTGCTGACCGGGCCCGTCCCACCACGGCAGTGGCACGCCGTCGAAACCGGCGACGGAGAGGTCGCGCGGAACGGGCAGGCCCAGGTCGTGGGCGGCGCGCAGGACACCGACCGCGAGCAGGTCGCTCTGGGCGATGATCGCGGTCGGCGGGTCGAAGGCGCTCAGCAGGGTCGCCGCGGCGGCCTGACCGGCCTCGATGTCGCTGCCCGCAGCGGCGATCGCGGGCACGTCCGGGCCGGCGACGTCGACGACACCCCGGGCGCGCTCCGCGACGTCGGGGAAGGGGGAGTCGAGCAGGGCGCGCACGGGCAGGACACCGGCTCCGGCTGGGGTGGGCAAGGCCACGATCCCGAGGCGGCGGTGGCCGAGATCGCGCAGGTGGGCGGCGAGGTCGCGGCTGGCGGCGCGGTTGTCGATGTCGACGCAGACGACGCCGGGGCCGCGGGGGGCGCCGAGGGCGACGATGGGGACGCCGCGGGAGAGGAGGTGTTCGACGAGGGGGTTGGCGGCGGGGCCGCAGCCGAGGAAGACGGTGGCGTCGAGGGCGGTGCCGGCGAGCCGTTCGATGGCGTGTTCGGGGCGGGCGGGGTCTTGCGACATGAGCAGCATGCCGGTCGGAATGTCGTCGAGCACGGCGGCGAGGCCGTCGAGGACGCGCACGGCGTAGGGGTCGTGGAAGGCGTGCAGGAGGCGCCCCTCGATGATGACGGCGACGACGCCGGCGCGGCCGCGGCGCAGGGAGGAGGCGAGCGGGTCGGGCCCGAGATAGTGCAGGTCACGTGCGGCGGCGCGCACCTTGTCGGCGGTGGGCTTCGAGACGGGGCCGCGGCCGCTGAACACGAGGGAGGCGGTGGAGACCGAGACGCCGGCCCGGCGCGCGACCGCCTTGAGGGTGGGGCGCGGGTCGCTCACGGTGGTCCTCGGGGTGGTTCGGCGGACAAGCGTGCATCAGGCTAGTCGAATCGTTTCGGCGCCACGTCGGCGAGACGCCGGCGCCACGTCCGCGTCACGTCGGCGCCACGCCGCCTCGCGTCGGCGGGACGCCGCCTCGCGTCGGCGGGACGCCGCCTCGCGTCGGCGAGACGCCCGCGTCACGTCGGCGAGACGCCGCCTCGCGGGGGTGCCGATGAGGCGCAGGATGGGTGGATGCGTGCTTTCGTCGCTGTTCTGCCGCCCCAGCCCGCTGTCGAGGATCTGTCGGACTTCCTGACCCCGCGTCGTGAGGCGTCGGGAGCCGGGGCGCCTGCGCCGCGGTGGACCCGCGACGAGCACCTGCACCTGACGTTGGCGTTCCTGCCGGAGGTGGCCGATCGCGACCTCGACGAGCTGGTCGAGCGCCTGGGGGAGGCGGCCGCGGCGCGCTCGGTCGGCCCGATGCGCCTGGCGGGCGGCGGTGCGTTTCCGGACGCGGCGTTCGCGCGCGTGCTGTGGGTCGGCGTCGAGCCGGCTGACGTCGCGGCTGGTCCGGGTGTCTCGGCTCGTCAGGGCGCCTCGGCCGGCCCGGACGTCTCGGCCGGCCTGGGCGCCTCGGCTGGCCCGGACGTCTCGGCTGGCACGGGTGTCGCGGCTGGCCTGGGCGCCTTGGCTGGTCCGGACGTCGTGGCTGGCTCGGATGTCTTCGCTGGCATGGACGTCTCGGAGGAGTTGACGCGGCTGGCCGGCGGGGTGCGGTCGGCCGCGGGCCGCGCGGGCGTGGTCGTCGAGGGCGGACCGTTCCGTCCGCACGTCACCGTCGCGCGGATGGGCCGGGCGCAGGAGGCGACGCGCTGGCTGCGGGTGCTGCAGACGTACCGCGGGCCGCGATGGCAACCCGACGAGGTCGCGCTCATGGCGTCGCACCTGGGTCAGGGCCCGCGGCGCACGCCGCGGTACGAGGTGCTGGAGACGTTCGCCCTGGCCCGCGGCTGAGGCGGCGCGTGGGTGGAGCGGTTTGAAATCGGTGCGTCGGTCAGAACGGTGGCTCATCGGCCCACTGGGCCGGAGGGGGTGCGTCGGCGTCGCGGGTCGCCGCGTGGGCTGCTCGCTCGGCGGTGAGTTCTTCTCGGAGGCGGGTGACTTCGTCGTGGAGGCGGTTGAGTTCGCGGGGGTGGTTGATGGCGTCGTAGTCGATGGCTTGGAGGTCCTCGGCGTCGATGAGCACCTTCCGCGGTGGCCTGTCGCCAGGGTGCTCGCTGGGTCCTTCGGCGCGGGGCGCGCCGGAGCACTCAACTGCTTCGACGCCGAGTTCGGCCTCAGCCGCGGCCGATTCGTCGACGCGATCGTCCACGTGGAGTCCGAATTCGCGGTAGTCCATCGGGAATGTCGGGTAGACCCGGCCGTCGGGTAGCCGCCACTCCACGACACCGTCCGGGGTGATCCGGGCGGCCCAGTGCCTGCGGGTCTTCTTCGCGTGATGTCGTTCACACTCGTCGGCGACGGTGTCCCCGCGAGTCGTGCCGCCGTCACGGACTTCGACGACGTGGTCGAGCTGGCAGCGCGCGGCCGGTATGGCACACCCGGGCGCCCGGCAGGTCCCGTCCCGGTCGCGGACCGCTCGGGCCATCCGTGGCGGCGGGGCGTAGGACTTGGAGACTTGGGCCATCGCGTACCCGGTGATCGGGTCGGCGACCAGCCGCTGCCACGTCGATCCGGCCGCGAACGCGACCTCGCGCACGGTGTCGGCGTCGACCGCGACGCCCTCGACCGTGCCTGGTTCCTGGTTGAGCCCGGCCAGGGAAGCGAGAGACACGACGACCGACACCTTCGCGGCCGGCCACCCGCCGTCACCGGGGTGATCGACCGCGGTCGGCGCGTCGGCGTGCGGCTGCCCGAACAGCAGCAGGTCGAGGGCGACGTCGGAGCGCAGCTGCGCCAAAGTGCGCGGGTCGCCGCCCGCACGCGCCGCGCGCGCGATCGCGTCGACTCGCCGGAGCGCTCCCAGGCAGCGGGCGTCCGCTCCGCTGACCCCGAAGCTGCCGGCGCCGTCGTCACCGATCGTGACCCACGCGTCCCGCTGCCGGTCGGCACGGGCTCGCCGCGCGCGGGTGCTGACGTGCTTGACCATCTCCCGGCGCTTCTTGCGGCAGAACGCCCCCTGCCCCAATGGCGCCCCGGTCGCGGCGGACTTCTCGGTTGCGTACGCCAGCACCGCGTCGCACACCTTCTGGCCCGCCTCCGGCGTGACCTCGGGCGCGTCGAGTTCCTGCACCAGCGCGCACCCTTGGGTGAAGGTGATCGCCCCCGCCGTCATCGCCGCCCGGACCGGTGCGGCGACCGACTCCGGCGCCACGCCGAGTGCCACGCGTCCGCGCCACAGGCCGGCCGGTCCGCCGAGGGTGGCGACCGCGGTGTCCACCACACTGGCTTGGGCCTCGTCCAACAACTGCGCCTGCGACTTGCGGTGCCGCGGCGCCAATCGATCCTGCTCGATCAGCTCGTTCTGCACCGCCGCGTCATGCGCCGCCTGGGCCCGCGCCAGTTCACCGGAGATCTCCGAGGCCAACGCATCCAGCGCCCGGTACGCCTCGGAAATCGCCCGTAACCGCTCCCAGCCGTTGGCCTCGGGAATCCAGCGGAGACGTATCCACGTCAGCCCCGCGGGGCCGGGTTGGAGTCCGACCATCGACAGCCGTGCGCTCTCGAGAAGGCTCGCGCCGTCGCCTCCGGAGACGGGAGAAGTCAGCGAATTCATCACTCGCTCCACGAGTGTCTCGCCCGATTCTCCGTTGACTCGGTGCTCGCTCGACGGATCGATTGTGTCGCTCACGTGAGACACCTCCTCTCGACGCTTGAGGTGTGGGAATTGATCGACCTCCAGTCTATCTCGAGGAGCATTTCAGGGATAGAGGTTCGCGCAATTACGCTCGCGGCGAAACCGGTGCTGGCCAGGCAGCCAACGCTTTGCAGCTGCCATGAGCAGCATGTCTCGAATAGCGAGAGGCGTGGCCACAAAAGCGCTGGTGACTCGCAGCGCAGTGGGCAGGAAAAGGACAATTCAGGACCGTGTGGGAATGTCAGAAGAGCCGCCTGTAGGAGGATAAGAGAGAATTCCGCGCAGGGCGAACAAGAATGGAGCAACCACGCGGGTCGCGGGCCGATCCTGGGGCGTTGTCGACAACGGCTCACGCCCTCCCGGGCCCGTTGTCGACAACGGCAGGTTCGGTGAGTTGACCCGGGTCTACTCTGAATTCGCTGCTTGGGGAAGCAGGCCTCTTGGGGGATACGACAATTGGTTCGAGCAAGGGGACCCCTCATGTCTGCTGCCCGTCGCGCCATCGATCCAGTCGACGCCGACCGCCCCGCCGACCGGCTCGCCGGTCGACAAGGCGACCGACCCGCCGACCAGCTCGCCGACCGCCCCGCCGACCTGCTCGCCAGTCGACAAGCCGACCGACCTGACGACCGGTACACCGACCGACCCGACGTCCGGCCCGGCCGGCGGCAACTACTCCTCGCCGGAGTCGCCGGGCTGGGCGGGCTCGCGCTGGCGGGCTGCACGGCAAACGGCAACACCGGCTCCGCACGGAGCAACCCGAGTTCGACGGGCGGCGCCGGGGCTACGACCAGCCCGGGCACCGGCTCCCCGACGAGGAGCGGAACCCCGACGGCGGGTGGCCAGGCGGCGGCGCGTCCCTCGGCGGTCGTCATGCACGGCCGGGCGAGCGTGCCGGTGCTGTGCTACCACCAGGTGCGGCCGTACGCCGGCGACGACACCGCGTACGTGCGCTCGATGCTCGTCATCCCGCCGGAGAAGTTTGCGGCGCAACTCGACGGCATCAAGGCCGCGGGCTACACGGCGATCTCGCCGCAGCAGTACCGTGACCACCTGTTCGCCGGGGCGGCGCTGCCGGCCAAGCCCGTCGTGCTCAGCTTTGACGACGGCAAGGACAACCAGTTCCAGCAGGCGATGCCGGCGCTGCGCAAGCGCGGGATGACCGGGGTGTTCTTCATCATGACCGTCGTTCTGGGTCAACGCGGTTGGATGGCCAAGGGCGACGTGAAGAAGCTCGTCGACGCGGGCATGAGCGTGGGATCGCACACGTGGGACCACCACATGGTGACGAAGTACTCGGGCACCGATTACAAGACGCAGCTCGTGGCCTCCCGCGAACTGCTCAGCGGGCTCTCCGGGCAGGACGTCGTCGATTTCGCATATCCGTACGGCGCGTGGAACACCGCGATCCTGCCGCAGCTGACGACGGCCGGTTACCGCAGCGCCTATCAGCTCATGGACAAGCCACTCGACGTCAAGCGGCCCGAGCTGTCGCTGCGCCGCATCCTCGCCGTCTCCACGTGGACGGGCCCCGAGGTCGTCGCCAAGCTCGACGCGTTCGCGCGCCAGAGCGCGAGCAGTTCGTAGTCGTGTAGTTCGTAGTCGAGCAGTCCGTAGTCAAGGCAGGGCGACGAGGTCGTACACCTGGGTGCCCACGGCCCACGTGGCCCCGGCGCACACGAGCGCGAAGCTGAGCAGCCACAGCAGCGAAGGCACCCCGGTGAGCTGGGCGAGCACCCCCGGGTCGGACCGAGGGTGGATGCCGTGGCGCATCGTGGCCAGGTGCCGCCAGGCGCCGATGACGAGCAGCACGCCGAGCCCGAGCAGCGCGCAGGCCTGCACGACCGGGTTCGCCGACCACCACAGCCAGCCGGTGGCGGCCAGGGCGGTCAAGGTGACCGCGATCGTGCGCACGGACCGGGCGAAGAACAGCGCGAGCAGCAACCCGAGGCCGAGTGCGGTGAGCGTCGGCGCCGCCCACCCGGCCACGGCCAGCCAGGAGACGAGAGCGCCGAGCAGCGCCGGAGCCGGGTAGCCCGCCCACGTGGAGACGACCCGTCCTGCGCCGGTCGGCGCGCCCCACGTGACCGCGTGCCCCGACATGTCGCCGCGCAGCACGAAACCGGTGAACCGCCGGCCGACCGCGACACCGACGGCCGCGTGCCCCAGTTCGTGCACGAGCGTGATGCCGACCCGGAGCCGGTACCAGGCCTGCGGCCACAGCGCGGCGACGAGGGCGGCCGCGATCGCGAGCAGCACCCAGGAGGCGGGCAGCTCGAGCAGGGTGTCGGGGCGCATCCGGTGCGCGATCTCGGTCGGCCAGTCCACGCTCCGCACGGTAGCCGCGGAGCCTGTCAACGCCCTGTCAGCGCGCGGACCGCCCGTGCTTGTCGGTGCCTGGTCCTAGGGTGGCCGCATGTCGTTCTACGCCGTGCACTACAGCTACTCCTCCGACTCCGCCGCGCTCGATGAAGTGCGCCCGCAACACCGTCGGTTCCTCTCCGGGCTGGCCGATGAGGGCAGGTTGCGGGCCTCCGGCCCCTATGTCGGCGCCGACCCGTCGGCGCTGCTCATCTTCACCGCCGAGAACGAACAGGAGGTGCGCACACTGCTCGACCAGGATCCGTTCCACGAGGCCGGGCTCATCGAGAGCTCCACGATCACCCAGTGGAACCCGATCATCGGGGTGTTCGCAGGCGAGGTCTGAGACGAGACGGTCAGGCGGCTATCACTGAGTTCCCTTTAGTTGGGGCTTTTCTGGGAGTGTCCACCTCCGCCTGCTGGCGACGTCAGA
>JBDIAM010000147.1:0-8505 GCA_039812445.1 Piscicoccus intestinalis
GGGAAGTGGGCGGGTGGGGCGGGAGGTGGCCGGGTCGTCGGAGGAGGCCGACGACCCGGCCGGTCGGGAGCCGAGCTCAGGCTCGGGCGAAGGGGTTCTTGGAGAAGGTGTAGGCGCGGCCGGAGGTGACGTCCTCCTCCAGCTGCTCCAGGGTGATGCCGCGCGTCTCGGGCACCTGGGTGATGACGAAGATCAGCGCGGCCGCGCCGATGACGGCGAACATGAAGAACGCTCCGGTGATCCCGATGCCGTCGACCAGGCTCGGGAAGAACAGCGCGAGCATCCCGTTGGTGAACCACCCGAAGAACACCGAGATGCCGATGCCCAGGCCGCGCATGTGCAGCGGGAAGACCTCGGCCAGCCAGACCCAGACGGCGATGTTGAGGAACGTCTGCATCGAGAACACGAACGCCACGACGAGGAACAGCAGCGCGTACGGGCGGATCGGGTTGCCCTCGGGCAGCACGATCGACAGCACGCCGATGAGCAGGTGGCAGGTGGTCGTCAGCGACAGACCGATGACGAACGTCGTGCGCCGGTTGAGCCGGTCCATGTTGTACAGGGCGATGATGCCGCCGATCACCGAGAACACCCCGGTGGAGATGTTGGCGACGAGCGCGGCGTCGGCCGAGAAGCCCGCCTGGATCAGCACCCGCTGGCCGTAGTACATGATCGAGTTGATGCCGGTGAGCTGCTGGGTCATCGAGATGCCGATGCCGACGAGCAGGATCCGCAGCAGCCACTTGTTGGAGAAGATCGCCTTGCCCTCGATCTGCTCCTCGGTCTCCTCCTCGGCGACGGCCTCGACCTGAGCCAGCTCGGCGCGGGCGCGGTCTTCGGAGCGCACCGTGTTCAGCACGGCGAGGGCGTCGTCGTAGCGGCCCTTGTCGACGAGCCAGCGCGGCGACTCCGGCATCCGCAGCATGCCGATGAACAGGGCGATCGCGGGCAGCGCGCAGATCGAGAACATGATCCGCCAGACGCCGTCGTGGTGGCCCCAGATGATGTTGATGATGGCGTTCATCGTGAATGCCAGCAGCTGGCCGGAGACGATCGCCAACTCGTTGCGGCCGGTGATCGAGCCCCGGATCTCGAACGGAGCCAGCTCGGCGAGGTAGACCGGCACGACCGTCGAGGCGCCACCGACTCCCAGACCGAGCATGACGCGACCCATGACGAGGACGGCGTAGTTCGGGGAGAGCACGACGAACAGCGTTCCGGTGAAGAACAGCACCGCCAGCAGGATGATCGTCTTGCGACGACCCCAGGAGTCGGAGAGCCGCCCGCCGAGGAACGCGCCGATCGCGGCGGCGAACACCAGCGAACTGATGACGAGGCCGAGTTGCAGGTCGGACAGGCCCAGTTCGATCTGCATGGGGCGTTCGGCCCCGTTGCTCACGCCGGTGTCGTAGCCGAAGAGCAGGCCACCGAAGCAGGCCACGATCGAGATGAGTCCGATCCGCTTGCGGTGCGGCCCGGGGGTCAGGGGAGGTAGCGAGATCTCGCTCGCGCTCGCTCCATGCGCCATGGAAGGACTCCTTCGTCACTTGGATGGTCCGCACCGCACGCGGCGCGGCTGGCACATTGCGGAAGTGGGGTCGAAACCCCGGGGGTGGCGGTAGGGCACGGATTCACCTGCGCCGCACCGGGTTCGTCAGAACGACACTAGAACGTTCTAACTGCATATGTCAGAACATACACACCAAGCCCGGGAGAGGGGAAGGGCCTGCTTCGCGAATGTGACCCGCATCACATGACCTGGATCACTGTCCTGGCGGGTGATGCGCGTGACCTCAGCAGGTCACCGGCCGCCCGACGACCCGGAGACCTGCGTGTCGTGGTGAAACCTGCGGCACGAACAGCAGTTCCGAGCGCGACTCGCAGTTCTCAGGGACGTGCTACCGCGACAGGTGCCGCGCGAGGTAGCCGGCGGTGACGCTGGTCGACGCGTCGAGCCGGGCGATCTGCTCCGGCGTGCCGGTGGCGACGACGCGCCCGCCGTCGGCACCGCCTCCGGGGCCCATGTCGATGACCCAGTCGGCGTTGGCGATCATGTCGAGGTCGTGCTCGATGATGACGACCGTGGCGCCGTTGGCGTTGAGCCGCTCGATGACGCCGATGAGCACCCGCACGTCGAGGGGGTGCAACCCGACGCTCGGCTCGTCGAGCACGAACAACGTGTCGGCCTGGTCGCGGTCGAGTTCCCCGGCGAGCTTGAGGCGCTGCGCCTCGCCACCGGACAGGGCCGGGGTGGCCTCCCCCAGCGTGAGGTAGCCGAGCCCGAGGTCATCGAGGGTCTGCAGCCGCGAACGCACCTTGCGCAGGTCCGCGAGTCGCGCCGCGGCCTCACGCACGGTGAGACCGAGCACCTCCGGCAGGCTGAGGGCCGCGTCCGCCGCATCCGCGGCGGCGCCACGCACGGGCCGCCGCACCTCGTCGGCGGCCGGTGCGTATCGCCGGCCCTCGCAGTCGGGGCAGTCGATGTCGACGTCGGGGAGGAACTGCACGTCGAGCACGATCTGGCCGGTCCCCTCGCAGCGCGGGCAGCGCAGCGAGCCGGTGTTGTAGGAGAAGTCGGCGGCGGTCAGGTCGCGCGAGCGGGCGGCCTCGAGGCGGGCGTAGGCGCGGCGCAGGTCGTCCATGACGCCGCTGTAGGTCGCCACCGTCGAGCGCACGTTGATGCCGATCGGGGTGGCGTCGACCAGCTGCACCCGCGCGATGCCGCCGGGGTCGATCGAGGCGACGTGCCGGGGCAGCGGCGCCTCGCCGGCCCCGGCGCCGGACCCAGCGACGGACCCAGCGACGGACCCCGTGACGGATCCGTCGGCGGCCCGCAGCGCCGGCACGAGGCTCTCGAGCACGAGCGTCGTCTTGCCGGAGCCGGACACCCCGGTGACCGCGACGACCCGCCCGCGCGGCAGCTCCAGGTCGAGGGCATGCACCGTGTGCCGCGGCCGCGTCACGAGGCGCACGGTGCCGTGCTCGAACATCGCCGCCTCGCCGGCGCGCTCGCGCACGACGACGCCCTCGCCGCCCGTGAGAAAACCGGCGAGCAGGGAGGCGGGGTCACGCTCGACGACCTCGATGGCGCCGGCGCTCAGCACGCGCCCGCCGTCGGCGCCCGACCCGGGACCCATCTCGATGAGCCAGTCGGCCTCCCGCAGCACCTGCACGTCGTGATCGACGAAGACGACGGAGTTGCCGTCGCGCAGCAGGTCGCGCATGACCCCGAGCAGCCCGTCGACGTTGACCGGGTGGAGCCCGATCGAGGGCTCGTCGAGCACGTACAGCACGCCGGTCGTCTCGTTGCGCACCGCGCGGGCGAGCTGCACGCGCTGCCGCTCCCCCGTCGACAGCGTCGCCGCGGCGCGATCCAGCCCGAGGTAACCGAGGCCGAGTTCCAGGAGCCGCGCGGCGATCTGGGCGAAGGTGTCGGCGAGGATCCGGGCCATCGACACCATCCCGTCGGGCACCCGCTCGGGCCAAGAGGCCACCCAGGCCGCGGCCTCGTCGAGGGCCATCGCGGTCGCGCGCGCGAGGTCGAGTCCGAGCAGCAGGCTGGAGCGGGCCGCCGCGCTGAGCCGGGTGCCGTGGCACTCGGGGCACTCGCGGGAGCTGATGAACCGGTTGATCCGGGCCAGCCCCCGTTCGGTCGTCGCCTTCGCCATCGCCTCGCGCACCGCCTCCCGGGCGTTGCGGTAGGTGAAGTTCAGTTCGAACGCCTTGCCGCTCTTCGACGGCACGACGATGTGCCGCTTTTCGGACGGCCCGGCGAGCACGATCTCGCGTTCGGCGTCGGACAGCTGCGCGTACGGCACGTCGGTGCGCACCCCGAACTCGGCGACGACCTGCGGCATGACGGTGAGCCCGAACATCTTCCACGCGGCCACCGCGCCCTGCTCGATCGTCAGGGTCGGATCGGGCACGAGCGCGTCGTCGTCGATGTCGCGCACGACGCCGGTGCCCTCGCAGCGCGGGCAGGCGCCGTCGGAGTTGAACGCGAACGCCTCCGCGCCCGGCGGGTAGAACGAGACGCCGCACACCGGGCACGTCAGCGGCTGGTCGGCGGCGACGTCGATCGTCGGCTCGAGCCGGTGGCCGTTGGGGCACAGGTGCGAGCCGAGCCGGGAGAACGCGAGGCGCAGCACGTTGAGCAGTTCGGTCGAGGTGCCGAACGTGCTGCGCACCCCGGGCACACCCGGGCGTTGCCGCAGGGCGAGCGCGGCCGGCACGTGCCGCACGCTGTCGACCGCGGCGCGCGGGGCGTGCGACATGCGCCGGCGGGTGTACGTCGAGAGCGCCTCGATGTAGCGTCGCGAGCCCTCCGCATACAGCACGCCCATCGCCAGCGACGACTTGCCGGAGCCGGAGACACCCGCAATCGCGACGAGCCGATCCAGCGGCACGTCGACGTCGATGCTCGCCAGGTTGTGCACGCGTGCGCCGGCGACCTCGATCCGTTCGGGGCGGCCGGCGGGCTGAGTCGCGAACTCATCAGTCACGCGCGGCAGTCTCGCACGGGGGCCCACGAGCGCGGCGAGGCGCACGGAACGCCGGCCGCACCGCCTCCGGGGGTCGGCAAAACCGCACCCTGTTGTGTGTCTTGTCTGCACACCGGAAGGGCTCGTCGCGGGTCGGATCGGTTGGTGCACGACGGAATCCGTGACCATCATCTGCGCAGGTCAAAAGCCCGTTTCGAGAAACTTCACACAACTTCTGGCGACCGGCAGACCCCCGGTGAGTCACCGGTCTACAGTTGGCCCACATTCTGCGGGTGACGGGGCCCCTCGGCGTCATCCAGCCGGCCCGGAGACAGGTGCTGCCCGCCGCACGACCCAAAGGCGGGTGAAGGCATGGCGCGCTCGGCGACCTCACGACTCACGACCGATCCACTCCTGGAGTCGGCTCCGATCCGGGCCGAGATCTTCAGCGCGGAACGCTTCGAGCAGCACGCGATCTCGCTGGCCGACAGCCAGACCGTCGCCGACCGTCGACGGGCTCCCGTCGTGTCGATCCTCGACCGCCTCGCGGAGGACTATCAGGCGCTGGTCAGCGCGTACGAAGCCACCGTCGCCGACATCCAGGCCCAGCGACCGATCACGCCCGCCGCCGAGTGGCTCGCCGACAACTTCCACGTCGTCGAGACCCACTCCCGGCAGATCCGCCGCGACCTGCCGAAGAGCTATTTCCGGCAGCTGCCCAAGCTGTCCGCCGACTTCCTCGAGGGGCACCCCCGGATCGTCGGCATCATCTGGGCCTACATCGCCCACACCGACAGCCTCTTCGACCCCGACCTGCTCGCCCGCTACGTGCGCGCGTACGAGTCCCGCCGGGCCCTGACCCTCGGCGAGCTGTGGGCCGTGGCGATCACCCTGCGACTGCTGCTCATCGAGAACCTGCGGCGCCTCGCCGAGCAGGTCGTCACCGCCAGCGCCGACCGGCGGGCCGCCGACGCCCTCGCCGACCAGGTGCTCGCGGCCGCCGTCGACGAACACGGCGGACGCGACGAGATCACCCCCGACGAGATCACCCCCGAGGACGTGCCGGCGAACCCGTCACGGGCGTTCACCGTGCAGCTCATCCGCCGCCTCGCCGACTCCGACCGGGTCGAGGCCGCCGCCTGGATCCAGCAGTACCTCGACGAGCGGAACCTCGACGCCCAGGAGCTCGTGCAGCTGGAGCACCAGTCGCAGGCGTCGGCCACCGTGACGATGCGCAACATCTTCACGAGCCTGCGGCTCATCACCGACGTCAACTGGGAGGACTGGCTCGAGAGCGTCAGCCTCATCGAGTTCGAGCTGCGCCGCCAACCCAGTTACAGGGCCCTCGATTTCCGCACCCGCGACATGTATCGCTCGGCCGTCGAACAGCTCGCCCGCGGCGCCGAGCAGAGCGAGATCGTCGTCGCCCGCGCCGTCGTGCACCGCGCCGAGAGCGGCTCCGACGAGCTGACCCGCGACGTCGGCTACTGGCTCATCGACAAGGGCCGCCGCTCGTTCGAGGAACAGCTCGGCTACCGGCCGCGACTGCGTGAACTCGCGGTGCGCACCGCCCGCTCGATGGGTCTGACCGGCTACCTCGTCTCCCTCACCCTGTGCACGCTGGCGCTGCTCGTGCTCACCCTGTCGGTGCTCAACCTCATCGCCGGCGGCCTGTCGGTGCCGGTGCTGTTCGTGCTCGCCCTGCTCGCCGGGTTCCCGATGTCGGAGCTGGCGCTCGGCGTCGTCAACTATTGGTCGGCGCGCACCTTCCCCGCCCAACCGATCCCCGGGCTCGCGCTGCGCGCAGGGGTGCCCGCCGCCGCCCGCACCCTCGTCGTCATGCCGACGATGCTCACCTCCGTCGAGGAGGTCGACGAGCTCGTCGAGCGGCTCGAGGTGCACTACCTCGCGAACACCGGCGGGGAGATCTACTTCGCCCTGGCCACCGACTGGGCCGACAGCCCGCAGCAGCGCACCGACGCCGACGACGAGGTGCTCGAACGCGCCCGCGACCGCATCGCCGCCCTCAACACCGAGCACGGCGACCACCGCTTCTTCCTCTTCCACCGCGAACGCCGCTGGAACCCCAGCGAGGGCGTCTGGATGGGCTGGGAACGCAAGCGCGGCAAGCTGCTCGAGCTCGGGCTGCTGCTGCGCGGCCGCGACGACACGAGCTTCATCGTGCGCGACGGCGTGCTGCCCGGGCCGTTCCGCTACGTCATCACCCTCGACAGCGACACCCGCCTGCCCCGGGAGGCGGCCCGCCGCCTCGTCGGCAAGATGGCCCACCCCCTGAACCGGCCCGTCTACGACCCGGAGTCGGGCCGCATCGTGCGCGGCTACGGCATCCTGCAGCCCCGGGTCACCCCCTCGCTGCCGACGATGGAGGGCACCTCGCTGTTCCAGCGCGTGTACTCCACCCCGCGCGGCCTGGACCCGTACGCGTTCGCCGTCTCCGACGTCTATCAGGACCTGTTCGGCGAGGGCTCGTTCGCCGGCAAGGGCATCTACGAACTCGACGCCGTGCACCGCTGCATCGACGGCCGCGTGCCCGAGAACAGCCTGCTCAGCCACGACCTGCTCGAGGGCAACTACGCCCGCTCCGGGCTCGTCACCGACGTCGAGGTCGTCGAGGAGTTTCCGCTGACCTACGCGGTCGCCGCCTCCCGCACGCATCGCTGGACCCGCGGCGACTGGCAGCTGCTGCCGTGGCTGACGAGCCGGCGCGAGGGCCTGAGCGCCCTGGGCATGTGGAAGATGATCGACAACCTGCGCCGCTCGATCAGCCCGGTCGCGCTCGTGGCCACGATCCTGTTCGCCCTGTGGGCCCTGCCGGCTCCGGCCGCCCTCGCGGCGTTCCTCATCCTCGCCGGCACGTTCTACCTGCCGCCGCTGCTGCCGCTGCTCGGGCGCGCGCTGCTGCGCCGCCGCGACGTCACCCGGGAGAGCCAGCTGCGCGGCTTCGCCGACGACATCGTCAACGGGCTGCGGCTGAGCACGATGAACGTCGTCTTCCTCGCCCACCAGGCCGCGATGATGGTCGACGCCGTCGTGCGCACCCTGTTCCGCCTGGTGCGCGGGCGGCGGCTGCTGGAGTGGACCACCGCCGACGCCGCCGCGCGCCGGGTCAAGGGCACCCCCGTCTACTACGTGGCGCTCATGTGGACCGGGCTCATCCCACCCGTGCTCGCCCTCGCCATCGGCGCCTCCCGCGGCCCCGGCAGCTTCGTCGTCTCCCTCGTGCCCGCCGTGACGTGGCTGTTCGCCCCGTACGTGGGCTGGCTCGCGAGCCGGCCGGTCGACCTCACCGACGAAGACGCCTCGGCCGACGACCTCGACGAACTGCGGGTCGTCGCCCGGCGCACCTGGCGGTTCTTCGAGACCTTCGTCGGGCCGGACACCAACCACCTGCCGCCGGACAACTTCCAGGAGGAGCCGGCCCCCGTCGTCGCCAACCGCACCTCCCCGACGAACATCGGGCTCTACCTGCTCGTGCTCGTCTCCGCCCGCGACTTCGGCTGGATCGGGCTGCGCGACACGCTGACCCGCCTCGAGGCCACGATGGCGACGGTCACCAGCCTCAAGCTGCACCGCGGCCACCTGTACAACTGGTACGACACGAGCACCCTGGCGCCGCTGCACCCGCGGTACGTCTCGACCGTCGACAGCGGCAACCTCGCCGGCCACCTCATCGCCCTCGCCGGCGCCTGCCGCGAGTGGCTCGCCGAGGCCGAGCACACCGTCGACGAGCGGGCCGGCACCCTCGACGCGCTCGCGATCCTGCGCCAGAACCTCGACGGCTCGGGCCTGCCCGGCGCCGGCCGCGACAAGGTGACGAGCGCCGTCGACGCCCTCGCCCAGGCGGTCCGCTCCCAGGCGCCGGGTCCGCTGCGCGACCTCGACACCCTGACCCCCAAGGCCGAGCAGCTCGTCGCCGTCATCGAGCGCGAGGCCGGCGGGCCGGGCGCGCCGGGTGACCGGACCGGCGCCCACGCGGCCGGCGCGGGGCCCGACGCCGACGCCG
>JBDIAM010000148.1:0-8411 GCA_039812445.1 Piscicoccus intestinalis
GCGTGCGTCGCGGCCGGGGTCAACATCACGTTCAAGCTGCTGCACAACGACGTCGTCGCGATGACCGGCGCGCAGGCGCCTCAAGGCGCGATCGGGATCGCCGAACTCACCCATAAGCTGGCGGCCGAAGGCGTCGCGCGCACCATAGTCGTCACCGACGACCCCTCTCGCCACGACGCCCGCGCCATGGCTACGCACACTGTTGTGTGGCATCGAGACCGAATGGACGAGGCCCAGCGGCTCCTGCGCGACACCCCCGGCGTCACGGCACTCATCTACCAACAACACTGTGCGAATGACGTGCGGCGGCACCGGTCCCGCGGCACGATGCCGGCAGCCGCCACCCGCGTCGTCATCAACGAGGACGTCTGCGAGGGCTGCGGCGACTGCGGCGTGAAGAGCAACTGTCTGTCGGTGCAGCCCGTGCCCACCGAGTTCGGCGAGAAGACCCGAATCGACCAGACGACGTGCAACGCCGACTACTCCTGCCTGCTCGGCGACTGCCCCGCCTTCATGACTGTTCCCGCTGCCCCGCAAGGACGCTCGCGGCCGAAGCGGCTGGACCCGCCCCCGGTGCCCGAGCCCGTCGACGCCGTGCCGGTCGGCACCCAGAGCGTGCTGCTCGCCGGGGTCGGCGGCACCGGCATCGTCACCGTCAACCAACTGCTCGCCACCGCCGCGCACCTCGCCGGGTACGACGTCGAGCTGCTCGACCAGATCGGGCTCTCGCAGAAGGCCGGTCCCGTCGTCGGGCACCTGCGCTTTCGCGCCGACGGGCCGGTCGGGCCCTCGAACCGGCTCACGCCGGGGCGGGCCGACGTCATCCTCGCCTTCGACCTGCTCACCGCCACCGACCCGACGAACCTCGGCTACGGCGACCCCGAGCGCACGGTCGCGATCGCCTCGACGAGCCGCACCCCGACCGGCGCCGAGGTCTACGACCGCGCCCTGCACCAGGCCGACGCGGCCGAGTTGCTCGACCGGCTCGGCACGGCCACCGCTTCGACGCACGCCCTCGACATGCTCGGTGCCGCGTCGACGCTGCTCGGCTCGACGAGCGCCGCCAACCTGCTGCTCGTCGGCGCGGCCGTGCAGGCGGGCGCCCTGCGGCTGCCTCCGGAGGCCGTCGAAGAGGCCATCGCGATGAACGGCGTCGCGGTCGAGGCCAATGTCGCGGCGTTCCGGTGGGGGCGGGCCTCGGTCTGCGCGCCCCGGGCCTTCGAGGCCGCGCTCTCCGGTGGCGAGGAGGAGGACGGCGAGCCCGTGGAGGCGGAGCGGAGCGTGCCGGAGTTGGCGCACGCCACCTTCACCGGGGAGACCGGCCGGCTGGCCCGGCTCCGGGCGGCCGATCTCGTTCACTACCAAGACGTTTCGTGCGCCACCGACTACGTACGCATCGTGGAGACGGTGTGGCGCGCCGAGCGCGCGGTGACGGACCGCACCGACCTGTCCGAGGCCGTCGCCCGTTACCTGTACAAGCTCACCGCCTACAAGGACGAGTACGAGGTGGCGCGGCTGCTGACCCGCCCGGGTGCGCAGCGGTTCGCGCAGCGCGCCGTGCCCGGAGGCGGTGCGCCGACGTTCCGGCTGCACCCGCCGATGCTGCGGGCGCTGGGCATGCGCTCCAAGATCGGCATCCCGCCGGCCGGACGCGCGGGCCTGCGCGCCCTCGCCGCGATGAAGCGCCTGCGCGGCGGCCCGCTCGACCCGTTCGGCGCCGCGCACGTGCGCCGCGTGGAGCGCGAGCTGCTGCGGCACTACCGCGCGGTGCTGTACGACCTCGTCACCGGGCTCGACGCCGACGGCTACGACCGCGCGGTCGCGTTCGCGCGCCTGCCCGACCTCGTGCGCGGCTACGAGGACGTCAAGCTCGCGGCCGTGCACCGGTATGCGCAGGCCGTCGCCGACCTCGGGCTGCCGACTCCCGAGGTCGCCGACTCGACCGGTTCGAGCTGAGGGTCGACGCGTCGAGGCCCGATGCGCCGATGCGCGCAGGCCGCACCGCCCGTGACAACTGCGTGTCGCGGTGAGGACTGCGACACGGACAGCAGTTCTCACCGCGACACGCAGTTTTCGGGGAAGTGGGGTTGTGGGGGAGGCCCGGGGTGGGTACTTTATAGGGTACTTGAGTACCCGAGCATGTCCCAAAGGAGTGTCATGCCCGCCACCCGGCAGCTGCCCAGCGATGAGGCGGTCGAGCTCATCAAGCTCACGCGCGACATCGCGACCCACGAACTTCGCCCCCGCGCCGCGCAGGACGAGGCCGACGAGCGCTTTCCGCGCGACGCCTTCACGATGCTGGGTCAGGCAGGGCTGCTCGGACTGCCCTACCCCGAGGAGTACGGCGGCGGCGCCCAGCCCTACGAGGTGTACCTGCAGTTCATCGAGGAGATCGCCGCCGCCTGGACCTCCGTGGCCGTCGGCGCCAGCGTGCACTCGCTGAGCTGCTTCGCCCTGGCGACGGCCGGCACCGACGAGCAGCGCGCCCAGTGGCTGCCCGACCTGCTCGGCGGCGAGCTGCTCGGCGCCTACTGCCTCTCCGAGGCGCACGCCGGGTCCGACCCGGCCGCCATGACGACCAAGGCCACCCGCGACGGCGACGACTACGTGCTGCACGGCGCGAAGGCGTGGACCACCCACGGCGGGCACGCCGACTTCTACACGGTGATGGCCCGCACGTCGCCCGACCGGGGCGGCATCTCCTGCTTCCTCGTTCCCGCCGACGCCGAGGGCCTGAGCGCCGATCCGCCCGAGCGCAAGATGGGCCTGACCGGCTCCGCGACCGCGACGATGCGCTTCGACTCGGTGCGGATCCCTGCGGAACGCCGCATCGGCGCCGAGGGCGACGGTCTCAAACTCGCCCTCGCCGCACTCGACGCCGGTCGCCTCGGGATCGCGGCGGTCGCCACCGGGCTGGCCCAGGCCGCCCTCGACGACGCGCTCGCCTACGCCCGCGACCGGCAGGCCTTCGGCAAGCGCATCATCGACCACCAGGGCCTCGGCTTCGTGCTCGCCGACATGGCCGCCGCCGTCGAGTCCGCCCGCGCCACCTACCTCGCCGCCGCCCGGCGCAAGGACGCCGGCCTGCCCTACACGCGCGAGGCCGCGGTCGCCAAGCTCGTCGCCACCGACAACGCGATGAAGGTGACCACCGACGCCGTGCAGGTCTTCGGCGGCTACGGCTACACCCGCGACTTTCCCGTCGAGCGGTACATGCGCGAAGCCAAGGTCACCCAGATCTTCGAGGGCACCAACCAGATCCAGCGCCTCATCATCGCCCGCCACCTCGACACCGGCCGCGCGGGCGACCTCACCGTCGCCCCCGCCGCAGCCCAGGAGGACTGAGCATGCTCACCGAACCGAACGCCGAGAAGGCCGAAACCTCCCGGACCTCCGGTGCCAACGTCATCGTCGCCGGGGCCCGCACCCCGATGGGCCGCCTGCTCGGGGCCCTGAAAGGCCTGTCCGCCACCGACCTCGGCGGCATCGCCATCAAGGCCGCCCTCGAGCGGGCCGGCGTCGCCGGTGAGCAGGTCGACTACCTGGTCATGGGCCAGGTGCTGCAGGCCGGCGCCGGGCAGAACCCCGCCCGCAGCGCCGGTCTGCGGGCCGGCCTGCCCGCCACGGTGCCGTCGATGACGGTCAACAAGGTCTGCCTCTCGGGCCTGGCCGCGATCGCGACCGCCGACCAGCTGATCCGCGCCGGGCAGGCCACGATCGTCGTCGCCGGGGGCATGGAGTCGATGAGCCAGGCCCCGCACCTGCTGCGCGGCAGCCGCACCGGATTCAAGTACGGCGACACCGCGCTCGTCGACCACATGGCCTACGACGGCCTCTGGGACCAGGCCACCGATCAGGGCATGGGCCAGCTCACCGAGTCGTGGTACGACGCGCACCCGCCGCTGTCCCGGGAAGACCAGGATGCGTTCGCCGCCCGCTCGCACCGCCTCGCCGCCGCAGCCCAGGCTGAGGGCCGCTTCGACGTGGAGATGGTGCCGATCGAGATCCCCGGCCGCACGGGGGAGCCGGTCACCGTCTCCGCCGACGAGGGCGTGCGCCCGCAGACCGACGCCGCCGCCCTCGCGGCCCTGAAACCCGCGTTCGGCGCGGACGGCACGATCACCGCCGGCACCGCCTCCCAGATCTCCGACGGGGCCGCGGCCGTCGTCGTCATGCCGCGGGCCACTGCCGATGAGCTGGGCCTGGACTGGATCGCCGAGATCGGCGCCTACGGCACGGTCGCCGGGCCCGACTCCACGCTGCAGCTGCAGCCCTCGAACGCGATCGCCGCGGCCCTGCGCCGCGAGGGCCGCGCCGCCGACGACCTCGACCTCGTCGAGATCAACGAGGCCTTCGCCGCGATCGCCATCGAGTCGACGCGCGCGCTGGGCATCGACCCCGAGAAGGTCAACGTCGACGGCGGCGCCATCGCCATCGGCCACCCCATCGGGGCCTCCGGCGCCCGCATCGCGTTGCACCTGGCGCTCGAACTGCGCCGGCGCGGAGGCGGTCTCGGCGCCGCGGCCCTGTGCGGCGGCGGCGGCCAGGGCGACGCCCTGCTGCTGCGCGTGCCCGCCGGCCACTAGACCACCCCGAGAGCCACCGGCACTCGCCGCCCAGTTTCCGCACACCAGGAGAGCCCGATGACGACCACCCCCGACCACCCCGACCTGATCGAACCGAGTTCGACGGCAGCCCTGCGCGCCGCCCGCGATCAGCTGCGCAGCCTGCGCACGAACTACGACGAGGCCGTCGCCACCTTCACCTGGCCCGACGTGGGCCCGACGTTCAACTTCGTGCACGACTGGTTCGACAGCTACGCGCGCGGCAGCGACTGGCCGGCGCTCATCATCGTCGAGGAGGACGGCAGCCGGCTGGAACGCACCTTCGACGAGATGGTGACCCGCTCCGAGCAGGTCGCCGCTCACCTGAAGGCACAGGGCATCGGGCGCGGAGACAGCGTGGTCGTCATGCTCGGCAACCAGGTCGAGCTGTGGGAGAGCATGCTCGCGCTCATCCGGCTCGGCGCCGTCATCATGCCGACCACCACGGCGGTGGGCCGCGGCGAGCTCGTCGACCGGCTCGACCGCGGCGGCGCCCGGGCCGTCATCTGCAACCCCGCCGACGCCTACAAGTTCGACAACGTGCCCGGCGACTACGCGCGCATCGTCACCGGTCGGGACGAGCCCGCGCCGGGCTGGATCGCGTACGCCGGCGCCGACGGCATCGACCCGCGCGAGGCGCACGCGGCCGTGCCGCACCCCGGCAACGCCAGCACCGAACGACTCCTTTTGTACTTTACGTCTGGCACAACGAGCCGGCCCAAGCTCGTCGAGCACACCCACGTCTCCTACCCGGTCGGGCACCTGTCGACGGTGTACTGGCTCGGTCTGCGCCCCGGCGACGTGCACCTGAACATCTCCAGCCCCGGCTGGGCCAAGCACGCCTGGTCGAACTTCTTCTCGCCGTGGCTCGCCGAGGCGACCGTGTTCGTCTACAACTACTCGCGCTTCGACCCGGCCGCGCTGCTTACCCACATGCGCACCGAGGGCGTGACGACCTTCTGCGCGCCGCCGACCGTGTGGCGCATGCTCGTCAACTCCGACCTCTCCGGCGGAGCCGGGTCGCTGCGCGAGGCCATCGCCGCCGGCGAGCCGCTCAACCCCGAGGTCATCACCCAGGTGGAGCGGCGCTGGGGGTTGACGATCCGCGACGGTTTCGGTCAGACCGAGACCACCGCGTGCATCGCCAACACCCCCGGCCAGCAGGTCAAGAGCGGGGCGATGGGGCGGGCCCTGCCCGGCGTGCCCGCGGTGCTCGTCGACCCGCTGACCGGCGAGGTCGTCGACGGCGTCGGCGAGGGCGAGATCTGCCTGGACCTGTCCGCGAAGCCGCTCACGCTGATGACCGGCTACCAGGGCGACGACGGCCGCAACGCCGAGGCGATGGCCGGCGGCTTCTACCACACCGGCGACGTCGCCTCCCGCGACGAGCGGGGGTACATCACCTACGTCGGGCGCACCGACGACGTCTTCAAGGCCTCCGACTACAAGGTGAGCCCGTTCGAGCTGGAGTCGGTGCTCATCGAGCACCCCGCCGTCGCCGAGGCCGCCGTCGTGCCCGCCCCCGACCCCGTGCGGCTCGCGGTCCCCAAGGCGTACATCGCGCTCGTCGCCGGGTATGACGGCAACGCCGAGGTCGCGCGCTCGATCCTCGCCCACGCGCGCGAGCACCTGCCGCCCTACCTGCGGGTGCGGCGGGTGGAGTTCTACGAGCTCCCCAAGACGATCTCCGGCAAGATCCGCCGCGTCGAGCTGCGTCAGCGGGAGGTCGAGGTCGTCGGAGACCGACCGGCCGGCGAGTTCCGTGACGACGACTTCCCGGAGCTGAAGGGCTGAGGGCGTGGTGCCGTCGGGCGCCCGCCCGGGTGTCACCGGCCGGACGGGTGACCACCGCCGGGCGCATGAGCGTGCATGGAAGGATGACGACGTGACCACCGCGCGCGAGACCCCGCGGCTGAGCAGCCCGCGCCGGCGCCGATCGGTGGACGCCGCCCGCCGCGCCAGTCTGCTGCAGCGGGCTGGTGAGGTGCTTCTCGACGAGGGCTTCACCGCCCTCACCGTCGACGACCTCGCGCGCCGGCTGCGCTGCTCGAAGTCCACCTTGTACGGGGTGGCTGCGACAAAGGAGCAGCTCGTCGTCGCGGTCACCAAGCGGTTCTTCGAGGACGCGACCCGCCGTGTCGAGGCGGCCGTCGCGGCGGTCGACGACCCGGTGACCCGCATCGAGGTGTACCTGAAGACCTCCGGCGAGGTCATGGCGCGTCAGTCGAGTCACTTCTTCCGCGACATGGTCGCCTACGCCCCGACCGCCGACATCTACCGGCTCAACTCCACGGCCGCGGCGCGCCGGGTACGCGAGATCATCGAAGACGGCGTGCGCAGCGGCGCGTTCCGCGACATCCACCCCGAGTTCGCCGGGCATCTCGTCGCGCTCGGCCTCGAGGGCATCATGTCCGGCCGCCTGCAGCAGGAGGCCGGCCTGAGCACCGGGCAGGCGTACGCGCAGCTCGGCGACCTCCTCGTCAAGGGACTGCGCACCCGCGGCTGACGCCCGCCGCGAGCGGGTCGAGGCCTGGCCGCGACCCGGCCGACGCCTTGTCGAGCCGGGCCGCGGGCCGACGCCCGGCCGGCTGCGGCCCACCCAGCCCTCGCCGCGACGCGCGGGAGCGGATGGGCGAGGATGGGGGGCGCGTCGAGCCCGACGCCCCACTCGATCGCCGGAGGCCGATGTCATGCCGAAGGTCACAGCGCAGAGCGTGGACGCCACCGTCACCGCGGCGGCGAGCGCGCGCACCGGGCAGATCCTGCGCACCGAGCAGGTGCACCGCAGGATCGCCGGGATCTGCTTCAAAACCGGTCCGCCCCAGCACCGTCGACGCCTCGGCGCGGAGACCGAATGGATCGTCGTCGACCCCGTCGACCCCGCGCAGCCCGTCGACCCCAACACCTTGCGCCACCTCCAGACCCTCATCGGGCCGCCACCCGGCGGCAGCCGCCTGACCATCGAACCGGGCGGGCAGGTCGAGCTCAGCTCCCAGCCCGCCCCCGACGCCGCCGCGTGCCTCGCCGCCCTGGGCCGCGACGTCACCCACCTGACCACCGCGCTCGCGGACGTCGGCCTCGCGCTCGCGCCGACGGCCACCGACGCCTGGTCGTTGCGGCCCCGCCTGCTCGACTCACCGCGCTACCGCGCGATGGAGGCCTACTTCCAGACCCTCGGGGAGCATCGCGCCGGGTGCGGCCGGGCGATGATGCGGGCCACCGCCTCCCTGCAGGTCAACCTCGAGACCGGCGCCGACGCGGCCGACGTCGCGCACCGCTGGCGGCTGCTGCACGACGTGGGCCCCACGCTCGTCGCCGCGTTCGCCAACTCCCCGCGCCTGGCGGGGGAACGCACGGGGTGGGTGAGCACCCGGCAGGCGATCTGGCGCGATCTCGACCCGCCCCGCACCCACGCGCCCGCCGACCTGCTCGACCCGGCCGCCGGGTACGCCTCCCTCGCACTCGACGCACCGCTGATGTTCGTGCGCGACGGCGACGACTGCGTGCCGGCGCCCGGCGGGTCGCTGCGCGACTGGATCGAGGGCCGGCTGCCCGCGCTGCGCCCGCCGGAGCCGGCGGATCTCGACGCGCACCTGACCACCCTGTTTCCACCGGTGCGGGCCCGCGGCTTCTTCGAGGTGCGCTACCTCGACACCCAACCGCTGCGGTGGTGGCCGGTGCCCGTCGTCGTGCTCGCAGCCCTCGCCGACCACCGCGACCTCGGCGACCGTGCGCTGGACGCCTGCCGTGACGTGCGCGACGCCTGGGATCGCGCGGCCCGCGACGGGGTGCGCGACCCCGCCCTCG
>JBDIAM010000149.1:0-8354 GCA_039812445.1 Piscicoccus intestinalis
GCCCCGGCCTCCGACGCCACCGACCCGCCGCAGCCCCCGCGGCCGTAGGGCGGGCGGATGCGGGAGTACTTCTTCATCGCCGTCGTCGCGGCCGTGCTGACCTACGGCACGACTCCGGGGGTGCGCCGCCTCGCGGTGCTCCTCGGCGCGGCGACGCCGGTGCGAGCCCGCGACGTCCACACCCACCCCATCCCGCGGCTCGGCGGGGTGGCCATGCTCGTCGGCTTCCTCGGCGCGGTGCTGGTCGCGAGCCGCCTCGAACACCTCAGCGGCATCTTCGAGTCGCTGGAGATCCGCGGCGTCGTCATCGGGGCGGTGCTCGTCACGCTCGTCGGCGCGATCGACGACGTGCGCGAACTCGACTGGCTCACCAAGCTCGCCGGCCAGATCATCGCCGCCGGGGCGATGGCGTTCTTCGGCGTGCAGCTGCTGTCGGTGCCGCTGTTCGGGGTGACGGTGCTGCCCGGGCCCGTGCTCGTCGGCCTCACCGTGCTCATCGTGCTCGTCACGACGAACGCCGTGAACTTCATCGACGGCCTCGACGGCCTGGCCGCCGGCATCGTCGCGATCGCCGCCCTGGCGTTCTTCCTGTACGTCTACCAGCTCTCCTACACCTACGATCCGCCGAACGTCATCTCCACCGCGACGTTCATCACGGCCGCGACCCTCGGGGTGTGCCTGGGCTTCCTGCCGCACAACTTCAACCCGGCCCGGCTGTTCATGGGCGACGCCGGCGCGCTGCTGCTCGGCCTGTTGCTGGCCGCGGCCACGGTCTCCATGGTCGGCAACATCGACCCCTCGGCGCAGGTGACGCCGAACGCTCAGGTGGCCCTGTACCTGCCGGTCGTGCTGCCGCTGGCGATCATGTCGATCCCGCTGCTGGACATGACCCTGGCCGTCGTGCGCCGCACCCGCCGCGGCCAACGCCCCTGGCAGCCCGACACCCAGCACCTGCAGCACCGCATGATCGCCATCGGGCACAGCCACCGCCGGGCCGTGCTGCTGCTCTACCTGTGGGCGGCCATCGTCGCGTTCGGCGTCGTCTCGTTCGCCTTCGTCGACGGCTTCTGGCCGATCGTCGGCATCGCCCTGGCCACGGCGCTCGCGATCGTGCTCACCGCCTATCTGCCCGGCTGGCTGAACCGTCGGCATCCCGTGCGTCGCACGCCCCGTTAAGCTGGGCGGGCGGCTGACGCTCCAGACCGCTTGTGATAGCGTTCACAAGCGGCGTCCAGGGCGCGTCCCGTGCTCCCATGCCGCGCATCGCCACCGGCGGTGCCGCCTAGTCGTCGGGCCGAAAAGCCCACCCCGAGGTCACATCGAAAGGTGCTCATGACGGCCACCGAAGCCCGCGGGCCGCTACCCGCGATGCTGCGTGGCGGTGTGGTCGTGACCCTGCTGGTCGGGGCCACCGTGAGCCTGGTCCTCGCCGTCACCACCGGAGCCGGTGCCGCCCTCAACGCCGCCGCCGCCGCTCTCGTCGTGCTCGCGGTCTTCGCGGTCGGCGTGCTCGCGCTCGCCGCGGTGCTCGGCTCGGGCGACCCGCGGCAGACCTCCTCGATCGCCATGGTCGGCGCGTTCGTCGTCTACGGCGGGCAGCTGATCGCCCTGACCGCGCTGGCGCTGCTGCTGCACGACCAGCCGTGGATCGACCGGCTCGGCATCGCCGCCGGCGGCCTGAGCGCCGTCGTCGCCTGGCAGGTCGGCCACATCGCCGGCTTCGCGCGGTCGCGCACGTTCCTACTCACGCCGCAGGTGAGCCGATGAGCGCCCGCACCCCGGATCGCTCCGGCGACGGCCCGGCCCAGCAGCAGCCGCAGGAGACCGCGCCCTCGGGAGATCGCATGGGCGCCACCATCACTGCCTACATGGTCACGGGCCCCGTGCTGTACGCCCTGCTGGGCTGGCTGGCCGATCGCTGGCTCGGCACCGGTTTCCTACTGCCGGTAGGTCTGTTGGCCGGGATGGCCTTGTCCCTGTACGTCGTCTGGCTCCGGTACGGTAAGCCATGACCGGCCCCGGCCGACCGACGACGGTGCCCCACGGAGCCCCGTGCACGGGCACCGACGGCCCTGCGGACACACACGCTGACGTTACGAGCTGCAAGGAGAAGCTGTGAGCCCGATCACGCTGGGGGCACTGGCGGCCGCCGAAGAGGGCGAGGGTCACTTCCCGCCCTCGGTCTCCGACTTCTGGCAGCCCTTCTGGCACATCACCGACGGGTTCGCGATCACGCGCCCGATGATCGTCGCCTTCCTCGTCTTCGCGGTGCTGTCGCTGCTGTTCGTCGCGGTGGCCAAGCGCGCCAGCGTCGTGCCGAGCAAGGGCCAGTGGGTCTTCGAGCAGCTCTACGACTTCGTGCGCAACTCGATCGCCCGCGACATGATCGGCACCCACGACTTCCTGCGCTTCGTGCCGCTGCTGTTCGCGCTGTTCAGCTTCATCCTGCTGAGCAACCTGGCCGGCATCATCCCCGGCATCCAGATGCCGGTCATGGCGCGCGTCGGCTTCCCGATCGCGCTGACTCTCATCGTCTACGTCGTCTACCACTGGGTCGGCATCAAGAAGCAGGGCGGCTTCGGCGCCTACATCAAGTGGATGATCCCGCCGGGCATCCCCGGCTGGCTGCTCCCGCTCATCATCCCGCTGGAGCTGATGACGTACTTCATCACGCGGCCGCTCACGCTCGCGCTGCGACTCTTCGGCAACATGTTCGCCGGCCACATGCTGCTCGTCGTGTTCATCGTCGGCGGCTGGGAGCTGTTCACCTCCGGCAACATCGGCTACACGATCGTCGCCTTCCCCGCGTGGATCATGGCGTTCATCATGACGGCCTTCGAGATCCTCGTGCAGGCCCTGCAGGCCTTCGTGTTCACCCTGCTGGCCGCCTCCTACATCGCCGGTGCCCTCGCCGACGACCACTGACCTCCGCGCCTCGCGCGCGGTGACTTCACAACCGAATAGCCCATCTGCACGTGCCGGGCGGACCCCCCGCTTCGGACAACGAAAAACGAAAGAGGCAACAACGTGACTGGTGACGTCACCCTCATCGGCTACGGTCTGGCTGCGATCGGCCCCGCCATCGCCGTCGGTCTGATCTTCGCGGCCTACATCAACGGCGTCGCTCGCCAGCCCGAGGCCGGCAACCTGCTGCGCCCGATCGCCATTCTGGGCTTCGCGCTCGCCGAGGCGCTCGCGATCTTCGCGCTGGTGCTCTTCTTCATCCGACTTTCCTGACCACACCTGGCCGATAGGCCGACGCACGAGGAGACACAGTGCAGCCCATCGCCGCATTGACGGTCGCCACATCGGCGGCCGCGGATCCGGAGGCCAACGCGCTTCCGATCCTTCCTTACCTGCCCGAGCTGTTCATCGGCTTCATCATCTTCTGCCTCTACTACCTCATCGTGCGCAAGTACGTCTTCCCCGCCATGGAGAAGATGTACAGCGAGCGGAAGGCGGCCATCGAGGGCGGCATGAGCAAGGCCGAAGACACCCAGCGTGAGGCGGAGAAGGTGCTGCGCGAGTACCAGGCGCAGCTCGCCGACGCGCGTGATGAGTCGGCGCGCATCCGGGAGGACGCCCGCGAGCAGGGTGCGGCGATCATCGCCGAGATGCGCGAGCAGGCTCAGGCCGAGGCCGACCGCATCACGTCCAACGCGCACAAGCAGATCGAGGCCGAGCGCTCGCAGGCGTTCGTCTCGCTGCGCTCGGAGGTCGGCCGGCTGTCCACCGACCTGGCCAGTCGCATCGTCGGCGAGTCGCTGCACGAGGAGACCCGTCGCACGGGCATCGTCGACCGGTTCCTCGCCGAGCTGGAGTCGGGCACCATCCGCCCGACCGCGCACGGCCAGGGTGGCTCGAACGGCTCGGACGGCTCGGTCGGTGACGCGGCGCCCGCGCGCAGCGGTGCCACCGCGGTGGGCGACGGGCAGGAGACCTCCTGATGTTGGGCGTGTCCCGAGCGGCCCACGCGCAGGTGCGCGCCGCCCTGCAGGGGGCGCTCGACTCCGGTGCCGACTGGGCCGCGCTCAGCGACGAGCTCTTCGGCGTCGTCGACGCGCTCGACTCCAGCCACATGCTGCGACGCGCCCTCGGCGACCCCTCGCGCTGGCCCGCCGACAAGCGGGCGCTCGCGAGGCGGTTGCTCGAGGGCAAGGTGCAGCCGGCCACCTTGGGGATCGTCGACGAGGCGGTCTCGCAGCGCTGGGCGCAGGAGCGTGACGTGCCGACGGCCCTGGAGGAGGCGGCGGTCGAGACGCAGGTCGCGATCGCCGAGGCCACGGGCCGGGCCGACGAGGTCGAGGAGCAGCTGTTCCGGTTCGAGCGCCTGGTCAGCG
Organism: Piscicoccus intestinalis; assembly: GCA_039812445.1. GTDB lineage: Bacteria > Actinomycetota > Actinomycetes > Actinomycetales > Dermatophilaceae > Kineosphaera > Kineosphaera intestinalis_A. The sequence goes on from JBDIAM010000149.1 coordinate 4,341, forward strand.
CCTCGCCGGAGCTGCGCGAGGCGGTCAACGACCGGCAGCTGCCGGCCGAGCGCAAGGCCGACCTCGTGCGTTCACTGCTCGCCGACAAGGCCAAGCCGGAGACGGTGCGCCTGGCCGTGCGGGCCGCGACGCACCCGCGCGGGCTGCGCTACACCGAGGCGATCGAGGGCTACCTGGGGGTCGCCGAGCGGCGCCGTCAGCAGCTGTCCGCGGTCGTCACCGTCGCCGAGCCGCTCACCCCGCAGCAGCACGAGCGCCTCGCGGCCGCGCTGGGGCGCATCTACTCCCGGCCGGTCGTGCTCAAGGTGCTCGTCGACGAGCACGTCATGGGCGGTATCCGAGTCCAGGTCGGTGACGAGGTCATCGACGGCACCGTCATGCGCCGCCTCGACGAGGCGCGGCGCCTCATGGGCTCCTGAACCTAACTTCACAACTGTGTGTGGCCGGCGCACCCGCGTCGACACCCCCGATCGATCACGTGTCGACGCGGCCGCCGGGCCGCAGACGTAGACGAGGAGACGACAAATGACGGAGTTGACGATCCGTCCGGAGGAGATCCGGGACGCGCTGGACGCGTACGTGAATTCCTACGACCCGCAGACCGCCTCCCACGAAGAGGTGGGCCGGGTCGTCGACGCATCCGACGGCATCGCCCACGTCGAGGGCCTGCCCTCGGCCATGACCAACGAGCTGCTGGAGTTCGAGGACGGCACGCTCGGCATCGCGCTGAACCTCGACGTGCACGACATCGGTGTCGTCATCCTCGGCGACTTCAGCCGCATCGAGGAGGGCCAGCGGGTCAAGCGCACCGGCGAGGTGCTCTCGGTGCCCGTGGGCGACGGCTACCTCGGTCGCGTCGTCAACCCCCTCGGTCAGCCGATCGACGGGCTCGGCGACATCGACTCCGTCGGCCGCCGCGAGCTGGAGCTGCAGGCGCCCAACGTCATGATGCGTAAGTCGGTGCACGAGCCGCTGCAGACCGGCATCAAGGCCGTCGACTCGATGATCCCGATCGGCCGCGGCCAGCGGCAGCTCATCATCGGCGACCGCCAGACCGGCAAGACGACGGTCGCGGTCGACACGATCATCAACCAGAAGCAGAACTGGGACTCCGGCGACCCCACCAAGCAGGTGCGCTGCATCTACGTCGCGATCGGCCAGAAGGGCTCGACGATCGCCAGCGTGCGCGGCACCCTCGAGGAGGCCGGCGCGCTGGAATACACGACGATCGTCGCCGCCCCCGCCTCCGACGCGGCGGGCTTCAAGTACCTCGCGCCGTACACCGGCTCCGCCATCGGGCAGCACTGGATGTACGACGGCAAGCACGTGCTCATCGTCTTCGACGACCTGTCCAAGCAGGCCGAGGCGTACCGCGCGGTGTCGCTGCTGCTGCGCCGCCCGCCGGGTCGCGAGGCCTACCCGGGCGACGTGTTCTACCTGCACAGCCGGCTGCTCGAGCGCTGCGCGAAGCTCTCCGACGACATGGGAGCCGGGTCGATGACCGGCCTGCCGATCATCGAGACCAAGGCCGGTGACGTGTCGGCGTACATCCCGACGAACGTCATCTCGATCACCGACGGCCAGATCTACCTGCAGGCCGACCTGTTCAACTCCAACGTGCGGCCCGCGATCGACGTGGGTGTCTCGGTCTCCCGGGTCGGTGGCGCCGCGCAGATCAAGGCGATGAAGAGCGTCGCCGGCCGGCTCAAGCTCGACCTCGCGCAGTTCCGCGCGATGGAGGCGTTCGCGATGTTCGCCTCCGACCTCGACGCCGCGTCGCGCGCGCAGCTGGCCCGCGGCGCCCGCCTCGTCGAGGTGCTCAAGCAGCCGCAGGCCTCGCCGTACCCGGTCGAGAAGGAGGTCGTCGCGGTGTGGGCCGGCACGACCGGCCAGCTCGACGACGTCGACGTGGCCGACGTGCGCCGCTTCGAGTCCGAGTTCCTCGACTTCGTCGGGCGCGAGCACGACGGCATCTTCTCGACGATCCGCGAGACCGGAAAGCTCGAGGACGACACCGAGAAGTCGCTCGAGGAGGCCGTGTCGGCCTTCAAGAAGCAGTTCAAGGCCGGGCAGAACGAGTCGCTCGTGGGCACCCCGACCGACGACCCGGTCGAGGCGCACGAGGACGACGACGTCGACCGGGAGAAGATCGTCCGCCGCACGTAGCGCGCCGGCGCGCCGGGGCGTTCGAGGCGGCACTCGACCGCACCACCGCCCCGGCGCCCCGCCACCGCAGAACCACCCGACACGGCCAGAGAGGCGAAAACTATGGGAGCGCAGATCCGGGAGTACCGGCAGCGCATCCGCTCCGTGACGTCGATCAAGAAGATCACGCGCGCCATGGAGCTCATGGCGGCGTCCCGGGTCGTCAAGGCGCGTCAGCGCGTCGAGGAGACCACCCCGTACGCGCAGGCGATCACCCGGGCGCTGTCGGCGGCGGCGTCGCACTCCGACGTCGAGCACCCGATGACCACCGAGGCCGAGAATCCGCGCCGCGCGGGCGTGCTCATCCTCGTCAGCGACCGCGGGCTCGCCGGCGCGTACGCCACGTCGGTGCTCAAGGAGGCCGAGCAGCTCGCCGAGTACCTGCGGGGGCAGGGCAAGGAGGTCGTGCCGTACCTGTACGGACGCAAGGCGATCAGCTTCTACAAGTTCCGTCGGCGCGAGTTCGCGGCCTCGTGGGAGGGGAACACCGACTCCCCGAAGCTGGAGCTGGCCCACGAGATCGCCGACCGGCTGCTGGAGGACTTCCTCACCGAGGGCGACGCGGGCCTCGACGAGGTGCACGTCGTCTACACCCGGTTCCGCACGATGGTCACCCAGGAGCCGCGCAGCCTGCGGATGCTGCCGCTGGAGATCGTCGAGGCCGACGAGACCGACGGTCACCACGAGCTGCTGCCGCTGTACGAGTTCGAGCCGAGCGCCGAAGAGGTGCTCGACGTCGTGCTCCCGCAGTACGTGCGGCACCGCATCTACAACTGCATGCTGCAGGCGGCCGCCTCCGAGCTCGCCGCGCGCCAGCGCGCGATGAAGTCGGCGACCGACAACGCCGAAGAACTCATCAAGACCTACACCCGGCTGGCCAACCAGGCGCGCCAGGCCGAGATCACCCAAGAGATCAGCGAGATCGTGGGCGGGGCCAACGCCCTCGCAGACGCGAAGAAGTAAGGAGCACCGCCGACATGAGCACCCAGTTCGCCGACGAGGCGCAGGCCGAGACCCACTCCGGCGGTGGCCGCGGGCGCCTGTCCCGCGTCATCGGCCCGGTCGTCGACGTGGAGTTCCCCGTCGACTCGATGCCGGAGCTGTACAACCTCCTCTACACCGAGGTCGACCTCTCCGACGAGGGCGACGAGTTCGAGGGCAAGAAGCGCATCAACCTCGAGGTCGCCCAGCACATCGGTGACAACCTCGTGCGAGCCATCTCGCTGCAGCCCACCGACGGCCTCGTGCGCGGCGCCGTCGTCGTCGACACCGGCGGCCCCATCACGGTGCCCGTCGGCGACGCCACCCTCGGCCACGTCTTCAACGCGACCGGCGAGTGCCTCAACCTCGAGGGCGACGAGAAGCTCGAGGTCTCCGAGCGCTGGGGCATCCACCGCCCGGCGCCGGCCTTCGACCAGCTCGAGAGCAAGACCCAGATGTTCGAGACGGGCATCAAGGTCATCGACCTGCTCACCCCGTACGTGCAGGGCGGCAAGATCGGCCTGTTCGGCGGCGCGGGCGTGGGCAAGACCGTGCTCATCCAGGAGATGATCGCGCGAGTCGCCCGCGACCACGGTGGTGTGTCGGTGTTCGCCGGAGTCGGTGAGCGCACCCGCGAGGGCAACGACCTCATCGTCGAGATGGAGGAGGCCGGCGTTCTGCCGCAGACCGCGCTGGTCTTCGGCCAGATGGACGAGCCGCCGGGCACCCGCCTGCGCGTCGCCCTGTCGGGCCTGACGATGGCGGAGTACTTCCGCGACGTGCAGAACCAGGACGTGCTGCTGTTCATCGACAACATCTTCCGGTTCA
>JBDIAM010000150.1:0-8266 GCA_039812445.1 Piscicoccus intestinalis
GACCCGGTCGATCTCGCCCTTCTCCAGGCCGTCGATCCCGGCTCCGAGGGCCGCGGTGCCCGGGAAGGTGTTGAGCGTCGTGCCCGGTTGCACGGTGACGGTCGCGTCGGCCTGCTGCCGCGGCAGCGGCGCGTTCTGCGCGCGCAGGTGTCGCACGACGACGACGCCGACGCCCGCGACGAGCAGCAGCCCCAGCGCGAACGCGACCCAGCGGATCCAGCGGCCCCTGCGCCGCGGCGAGTCTTCGCTCATGATCCCCCCATCGGCCGGTTTCCCCTGGCCCCGACGCGCGACACGCTAGCGAACTTGCTCGACACACGGTGCTGTGTGGGTGACCTGGGACACAGTCCGCCTCACCCGTCCGCGCCTGCCGGGCGCGGGTGGCGGGGGCGGTCGACCGAGCGGGGTTCCGGGTCGCGGACGCGTGTTCGTGACGCATGTCCGACACCGTCGGCGCGCCGTCGGGACGGGCGCCGGGGCCGGTCACTACTGTGGGCCGACATGGGAATGGCTAACATGCGCAAGGCAGTTCGCGACGGGGCCCGCGCTGCCTACCGCTCGCTTCCGGAACGCGGACGCGACCGCCTGCGGCCCGCCGTCAGCCGGCAACTGGGCCCGAAGGTGACGCTGCGACGGCTCGGGGTCGTGCAGACCGCGCCGCCCGGGCTCCGGCCGGCGCTGCGCCCGGTGGTCATCGAGGCGCCCGACGATCTGTACATTCCCAAGGCCCTCGTCAAGCGCGGTCTCGCGGGCTACGAACCGTTCGCGCTGGAGACCTATCTCGCGCTGCTCGACATCGCCGGGCCCGGCGTGGTGCTCGACATCGGCGCCAACGTGGGCCTCTACGGCCTCCTCGCGTGCGCCCACGAGCCGCCCGACGAGCCGGGAGCCGGCGGTCTGCTCGACCGGGTTCGCCGCGGCGTCGGCGGCCGGGGCAGTAGCAAGGGCCGCACCGTGTACTCCTTCGAGCCGACTCCGCGGGTCGCCGCTGCGGCGCGCCGGTCGGCGGCGGTCAGCGGTCTGCCGCTGCGCGTCGAGGAGGCGGGTGTGGGGGAGAGCGTCGGCCCCGTCACCCTCTACCTGTCCGACACCTCCGACGCGTCGAACTCGCTGAACCCGACGTTTCGGCACGCGGTCGACAAGGTCGTCGTGCCCGGCACCACCGTCGACGCCTTCTGCGCCCGCAAGCGCTGCCGGCCCGCCGTCGTCAAGATCGACACCGAGTCGACGGAGCCGGCGGTGCTGCGCGGCGCGCGCACGACGATCCAGCGGCACCGGCCGTGGATCATGGCCGAGGTGCTGCCCGGGCGCAGCGAGGGCGAGATCGACGCCGCGATGGAGGGCCTCGGCTACTCCTACTACCACCTCACCGGTCCCGGCCCGATCGAGCCCGCCGAACGCGTCGTCGGCCGCCGCGGCGGCGCCGACATGTACCTGCTCGCGCCGCGGCCGATGACCGACGCGGACTGGCAGGTGGTGGCCGCGTGGCGCGCCGTGCTCGACGGCATCACCATCCAGCACCGCACCGTGCGGGTGTCCGGGCGGCTCCTCGAGCCCGTCCTCCTGCCCGTGAAGCCCCTGACCACGCGAGCGACGCCCGCCCAGCCGCCGCAGCCGACGTCGCCGACTGGGGCGGCTGGGCCGGCTGGGGAGGCCGAACCGGCCGCGCCGCTCAGCTGACGCGGTCGGCCGGCTCCGGCACGGTGACGGGGGCGCCGGTGGCGGCCGGGTACGACGGGGCGCCGGGCGGCCCGACGAGGTTGCCGTAGACGTTCTTCGCCTTCTCCAGGGCGGAGACGTACCCGGCCCGCTCGTAGGCGGTGGCGTCGGCGTCGGCCGGCACCGCGAGCATGCCGCGCGCGGCGTCGAGGCTGTCGAAGCCCTTGCGGCCCAGCCACTCCTGGAGCCCGTCGATGAGCGTCGCGGCGTGCGCCGGCCCGTGCCGCAGCAGCGCCGAGGTCGTCATCGCCACGTCCGCGCCCGCCAGCAGGTAGCGCGCCACGTCTTCCCACGACTCCACGCCGGAGGTGCCCGCGAGGCTGGCGCTCACGCGGCCGCGCAGCGCGGCGATCCACGTGCGCGGCAGCCGCCCCTCCTCGCGGTGGGAGAGGTACACCCCGGAGACCGTCGTGACGTTCTCGACGTCGACCTCCGGCTGCAGGAAACGGTTGAACAGCACGAGACCGTCGGCCCCGGCCTCGTCGAGCCGCAGCGCGAGCTGCCCGATCGAGGACAGGTACGGCGACAGCTTGACCGCGACGGGGATCGACGTGGCCGCCTTGACCTTCTGCAGGATCTCCACGTGCCGGTCCTCGACCTCGCGGCCGTCGGTCGTCACGTCGCCGGGCACGAGGTAGATGTTCAGCTCGATGCCGGCCGCGCCCGCGTCCTGCATCTGCCGCGCGAACTCCACCCACGAGCCCACCGACGAGCCGTTGAGGCTCGCGATGACCGGCACGTCGACCGCCGCCACCGCCCGTTCGAGCAGGTCGAGGTAGCGCGCGCTGATCCCCGAGTCGCCCGAGGGCGGGGTGGGGAAGTACGACAGCGACTCCGCGAACGATTCGGCGTGCAGCTCCTCGAGCATGAGGTCGCGCGCCGCCTCGTGCCGCAGCTGCTCCTCGAACAGGGAGTACATGACGACCGCCCCGACACCGGAGTCGGCCAGCGCACGCACCCCGTCGACGTGCTGCTGCAGCGGGCCGGCCGAGGCGACGACCGGGTTGCGCAGCTGGAGCCCGAGATACCGGGTGGTCAGATCCATCAACTGTCCCTTCGAGCGTCGGCGGCGAACTCCCCGGCCCCTTGCGCGGCGAGCTTCTCGTACTCGGACCAGCGCCGTTCGACCTGCCCCTGCGCGAGCTGGAGCAGCCGCTCGGCCTCCGCGGGGTCGGCCTGAGCGAGCATGCGGAAGCGCAGCTCGCCCGCGTGGTAGTCGCGCAGCGTGAACCGCGGCCGGGGGCTGTCGAGCAGGAACGGGTTGCCGCCGTCGTGGCGGATCACCGGGTTGTACCGCATGAGCGGCCAGTGCCCGCTGTTGACGGCCTTGTACTGCTGGTCCAGGCCCTTGCGCATGTCGATGCCGTGGGCGATGCAGTGGCTGTAGGCGATGATCAGGCTCGGGCCGTCGTAGGCCTCCGCCTCCCGGAACGCCGTCAGGGTCTGCTGTGGGTCGGCGCCCATCGCGACGCGCGCGACGTACACGTGGCCGTAGGCGGTGGCCTGCAGCGCGAGGTCCTTCTTGTTCGTCGTCTTGCCCGCCGCGGCGAACTTGGCGACGGCGCCCAGCGGCGTCGACTTGCTCGACTGGCCACCGGTGTTGGAGTACACCTCGGTGTCCATGACGAGCACGTTGACGTCGCGGCCGGTGGCCAGCACGTGGTCGAGGCCGCCGGAGCCGATGTCGTAGGCCCAGCCGTCGCCGCCGACGATCCACACGCTGCGGCGCACGAGGTGGTCGACGACGCTGCGCAGGTCCTCGTACTGCGGGCCCTCGCGGCCCGCGAGCCGCTCCTTGAGCTCGGCGACCCGGGACTGTTGCGCGTGCACCTCCGACTCCCGCGACTGCGGCGCGTCGACGATCGCGTCGACGAGCTCCTCGCCGAGTTCGGCGCGCAGGTCGAGGAGCCGGGTGCGGGCCAGGTCGGCCTGCAGGTCGGCAGCCAGGCGCATGCCGAGCCCGAACTCCGCGTTGTCCTCGAAGAGGCTGTTGCTCCACGCCGGCCCGCGCCCCTGAGCGTTCGTCGTCCACGGCGTCGTCGGCAGGTTGCCGCCGTAGATCGAGCTGCAGCCGGTGGCGTTGGCGACCATCGCCCGGTCGCCGAACAGCTGGGTGAGCAGCTTGACGTACGGCGTCTCGCCGCAGCCGGAGCAGGCGCCGGAGAACTCGAACAGCGGCTCGAGGTACTGGATGCCGCGCACCGTGCCGAAGTCGACCTTCGCCCGGGTGTTGACCGGGATCGTCTCGAAGAACGCGACGTTCGTGCGGACCGGCTCGCGGTCGCGCTCGGGCACCGTCTCCAGGTTGATCGCGCGCCGGTTCGGCTGCCCGATCGGCTTGACCGGGCACGCCTCGACGCACAGCCCGCAGCCGGTGCAGTCCTCGGCGTACACCTGCAGCGTGAAGTGCTCGTTCGGGATGCCCGCGGCGTTCAGCGGCGCCACGTCGAACGACTCGGGGGCGCCCTCGAGGTGCTTGCCGCGGTAGCGCTTGCTGCGGATCACGCCGTGCGGACAGACCATCGCGCAGTTGCCGCACTGGATGCACGCGTCCTTGTCCCAGACCGCGACGATCTCGGAGATGTTGCGCTTCTCGTAGGCGGTCGTGCCGCTGGGGTACGTGCCGTCGACCGGCAAGGCGCTGACCGGCAGGAAGTCGCCGCGACCGGCGAGCATCTCGGCGGTCACCGAGCGCACGAACTCCGGGGCGTCGGCCGGCACCGGCGGGATGAGATCCGTCTGCGAGCTGACCGACTCCGGCACCTCGATGCGGTGCAGGTGCTCGATCGAGTGGTCGACCGCCTTGTGGTTCTTCTCGACGATCTCGGCGCTCTTGCGCATGTACGTCTTGGTGATCGCGTCCTTGACGGCCTGGATCGCCGCATCGCGAGGCATGACCCCGGAGATCGCGAAGAAGCACGTCTGCAGCACCGTGTTCGTGCGGTTGCCGAGGCCGCACGAGCGCGCCACCGCGGTGGCGTTGATCGCGTACAGGTTGATCCCGAGCCGGATGATGCCCTCCTGCAGGCTCTTCGGCAGCGCGTCCCAGACCTGCTCCTGCGGCAGCGGGCAGTTGACGAGCAGCGTCGTGCCCGGCTTGGCGAACTCGAGGATGTCGACGCGCTCGAGGATCGACATGTGGTGACAGCCGATGAAGTCGGCGCGCCCGATCAGGTACGGCGCGTGGATCGGGCTCGGGCCGAACCGCAGGTGGGAGACGGTGCGCGAGCCCGACTTCTTGGAGTCGTACACGAAGTAGCCCTGCGCGTAGGCCTCCGGGCGCGAGCCGAGGATCTTGATCGTGTTCTTGTTCGCGCCGACCGTGCCGTCCGAGCCCAGCCCGTAGAAGACCGCGCCGACCGTGCCCTCGGGCAGCACGTGCAGGTCGTCGCCGACGTCGAGGGAGAGCCCGGTGACGTCGTCGACGATGCCGACCGTGAACCGCGGGCGCGGCGCGTCGAGCGCCAGCTCGGCGTACACGGCCGCGGCCTGCGCGGGCGTGAAGTCCTTGCTCGAGATGCCGTAGCGACCGCCGATGACGAGCGGGGCGCTGCTGCGCCGGCCGCGCGCGTACGCCTCGCCGAGCGCCGAGGACACGTCGAGGAAGAGCGGCTCGCCGCCGGCCCCCGGCTCCTTGGTGCGGTCGAGCACGGCGATCGAGCGCACCGTCTCCGGGAGGGCGGCGAGGAACGCCTCGGTGGGGAACGGCCGGTACAGCCGCAGCCGGACGACCCCGACCTTCTCGCCGTTCTCCTGCAGGTGCCGGCACGTCTCCTCGACGACCTCGGCGCCCGATCCCATGACGACGACGACGCGCTCGGCGTCCGGCGCCCCGGTGTAGGAGACGATCTCGTAGTGACGCCCGCAGATCGCCTCGAGCTCCTGCATGCACTCGGTGACGATGCCCGGCACCGCCTCGTAGAAGCGGTTCGCGGTCTCGCGCGCTTGGAAGTGCACGTCGGGGTTCTGCGCGGTGCCGCGGATGAACGGGTTCTCCGGAGACAGCGCGCGGGCCCGGTGCTCGCGCAGCAGCTCCTTGGGCACGTAGGAGCGCAGGTCGTCGTCGGAGAGCATCTCGAGCGTGTTCAGCTCGTGGCTCGTGCGGAACCCGTCGAAGAAGTGCAGGAACGGCACCCGCGACCGCAGCGTCGACAGCTGCGCAACCGCGGCGAGGTCGTGCGCCTCCTGCACCGACGCCGAGGCGAGCAGCGCGAAGCCGGTCTGGCGCACGGCCATGACGTCCTGGTGGTCACCGAAGATCGACAGGCCCTGGGTCGCCAGCGAGCGCGCGGCCACGTGGAAGACCGTGCTCGTCAACTCGCCGGCGATCTTGTACATGTTCGGGATCATCAGCAGCAGGCCCTGGCTGGCCGTGAACGTCGTGCTCAGCGCGCCGCCCTGGAGCGCGCCGTGCATGGCACCCGCGGCGCCCGCCTCCGACTGCATCTCCATGACGCTGGGGATCGTGCCCCACACGTTCTTCAGCTTCAGCGCCGACCACTCGTCGGCGAGCTCGGCCATCGTCGAACTCGGCGTGATCGGGTAGATGCTGCACAGCTCGTTGAGTCGGTACGCGACGGAGGCGGCGGCGCCGTTTCCGTCCATGATCGCCTGGGTCATGTCAGTTGCCTGTCTGCGTCTGGGCCGCGTCGCGGCGCGCCCCGGGTCCGGTGAGCGGGAGGTCGGGTCGGCCCTCGACGACCATGTCGATCGCGTGCACCGGGCACTGCTCGTAGCAGGTGCCGCAGCCGGTGCACTTGGCGTAGTCGTAGCGGTAGCGGAAGCCCTTGCCGAGCTTGATGACCGCGTCTTCGGGGCAGGCGCCCAGGCAGCCGTCGCACTCGATGCAGTTGCCGCAACTCAGGCAGCGCCACGCCTCGGTGGTCGCCTCGTCGGCGTCGAAACCGCCGACGACCTCCTCGAAGTCGCTGACGCGGGCGCTCGGGTCGAGTTCGGGCTGGGCGCCCTGCTTGTGGTCGCCGAAGTACCACAGGTGCAGGTCGTCGAGCTCGACCACCGGGTGCTTGTTCTTCTCCGGCAGGGGCGCGGAGTTGAGGTAGGCGTCGATGCTGCGGGCGGCCTTCTTGCCGTGCCCGACCCCGACGGTCACCGTGCGCTCACTCGGCACCGCGTCGCCGCCGGCGAAGATGCCCGGGACGTCGGTCATCAGCGTGCGCGGATCGACCTGCACGACATCCTGGTCGAAGCGCAACCCGGGGATCTGGTGCATGAACTTCGTGTCGGCCTCCTGGCCGAGGGCGAGGATGACGGTGTCGGCCTCGAGCTTCTCGAACCGGCCGGTGGGGCGCGGCTTGCCGTTCTCGTCGAGCTCCATGATCTCGACGGTCAGGTCGTCGTCGACCTCGGTGATCGTGCGCAGCCAGTTCATCGTGATGCCCTCGGCCTCGGCCTCGTCGGCCTCGGCGGCGTGCGCGGGCATCTGCTCGCGGGTGCGCCGGTAGACGACCATGCTCTCCTCGGCGCCGAGGCGCCGGGCGACGCGGGCGGCGTCCATGGCCGTGTTACCGCCTCCGTAGACCGCGACGCGGCGGCCGAGCACCGGGCGCTCGCCGGAGGCGACGTCGCGCAGGAAGTCGACGGCGTCGACGACCTTGCCGGCGTCGCGGGCCGGGATGTCGACGCGCTTGCTCAGGTGCGCCCCGACCGCGACGAACGCCGCGTCGAAGCCGCCCTCGAGCTGCTCGGCGAGCAGGTCGGTGACCGTGTGGTCGGTGACGATGCGCACCCCGAGGTGCACGAGCCGGGCGATCTCGTTGTCGAGCACATTGCGGGGGAGCCGGTACTCGGGGATGCCGTAGCGCATCATGCCGCCGGGGGCGGGGGCCGAGTCGCGGATCTCGACCTCGTGGCCGGCGCGGCGCAGGTGGTAGGCGGCGGACAGGCCCGAGGGGCCGCCTCCGACGACGAGCACCCGGTGCCCGGACTCGCGCGGCGGCGCCTCGAACTGCCAGCCCTTCTCGATGGCCAGGTCGCCGAGGTAGCGCTCGACCGCGTGGATGGAGATCGCGGAGTCGAGGGCCGCCCGGTTGCAGGCCGTCTCGCACGGGTGGTAGCAGACGCGGCCGTGGATCGCGGGGAACGGGTTGTCGGCGGTCAGCTGCCGCCACGCCGCCTCCGCCTCACCGGCCTTGATGAGCCGCAGCCATTCCTGGATGTTCTCGCCGGCCGGGCAGCCCGCGTTGCACGGGGGCAGCAGGTCGACGTACACCGGCATGCGATTGCGCACCGGCGCGACGCGCCCGGCGGAGGCGGCCAGGTCGGGGAGGCGGGTGATGTCTCGGTTGGGGGAGACCGTGGGGTCGCTCTGATCGACCATCGTCGTCCTTAATCCGTCGTCGTTGTCGAAGAAAAGGGGCAGGTGCTGCGTGCCCGAACGGTAAGCCGGGGTCTCGAACCTCCGGCAGGGACTAATGGCCTCGACACGGGACCGCTCGTGTTTATTGCGCTCCGTCGCGGGGAGGGCCCGTCGTCACACTACTGCGCGGCGCTCGCCGGGGTGGGGTAAAGCGTGCGTCGGCGCCGCCTC
>JBDIAM010000151.1:0-8212 GCA_039812445.1 Piscicoccus intestinalis
CGAGCCCGAGCCTGAGTTCGAGCCCGAGTCTGAGTCGGATGCCGAGCCTGAGCGTGTGCCTGAGTCGGAGGCGGAGGAGGTGCGCGATGGCAAGGCGTGAGCCCCCAAGAGGTGGACCCGCCTCCCCCGAGGAACCGGCGGAGCCCAACCGGCTCGACCAGCCCGAGCAGCTCGACGAGCCCGACGAGCCCGACGAGCCCGGCTCCCCTGAGGAACCCGGCGATCCCGATCTCGCGGCGGCCGCGGCGCTCGCGCGGGCCCGGGCCGCGGCCGCCGCGCGGGGTCTGCGCCCAGGCTCGGCGCCGCGGCGGCGCCGCAAACGCGTCGAGGATCAGGCGTATTCGGCCAGCGGGCGAGACGGACGCGACCCCGCGCTGCTCGGCGAACAGATCGACAAGCTGCTGCTCGACCGCGGCTGGCGGGTCGACGTGTCGGCCGGGGCGGTGATGGGTCGGTGGCCCGCGATCGTCGGCCCCGAGATCGCGCAGCACACGACGCCGGTGACGTTCACCGACGGCGAGCTGCTCGTGCGCGCCGATTCGACCGCCTGGGCGACCGCGCTGCGCTACCAGACGGCGACGCTGCTGGCCCGGCTCGAGGAAGAGGCGGGAGCCGGTGTCGTCACCTCGCTGCGGATCGTCGGCCCGAGCGCACCCTCCTGGCGCAAGGGCCCGCGTCGCGTCACCGGCCGCGGCCCCCGCGACACGTACGGGTGAGCGCCGACACCCCCGAACCGCCTCCGGGACGCCCGGGAGGACCGGGAGGACCGGGACGGCCGGGAGGCCCGGGACGCCCGCGGGACGCACCCGCGAGACCCCCGGGACACCCCCGCGAAACGACGCCGAGAACTGCGTGTCGCGGTGAGAACTGCGGCACGGACCGCAGTTCTCACCACGGACCGCAGTTCTCAGGGATGGGTGCGGGCGTATCGGCGCTGTGGCGCGACGGAGCCCCTGTTGCGTATGGGGACACTGAACCGGACCTCCGATCGCTCTCATCGGCGTTTCAGGGGCTCTTACGACGGGTCACCTCGGTCGGAGAGGTATCATGGAGAGGCTGCACGCCACTATCGGGCGCGACGGGCAGCGAGCCACCGACAGCCCGAACGAAGCCCGAACGACAGCCCCGCACGACCACCCGGCAATCCGGCAGCCAGCAGCTCGGCAACCCAGCAGCACGGCTACCCCGGCAACCCGGCAGCACGGCTCCTGCGGAGGCTGTCATCTCGACCGGCCGCGTGACGGCCCACAGTGAGGGAGGACCGTGTCCGACACGCCTTCGCACGACCCTGCGCCGGAGCAGCCCCTGGACCCGACCGCCGGCCGCGGTCCAGGCCTGCCCGCGGACGCCGGGGATCCTGCCTACGACGCGAGCGCCATCACCGTCCTGGAGGGGCTCGAGGCGGTGCGCAAGCGGCCGGGCATGTACATCGGTTCGACCGGCGAGCGCGGTCTGCACCACCTCGTCTACGAGATCGTCGACAACGCGGTCGACGAGGCCCTCGCCGGGTATGCCACCGAGGTGCACGTCACGCTGCTCGCCGACGGCGGGGTGCGCGTGCAGGACAACGGCCGCGGCATCCCCACCGACATCCACCCCGTCGAGGGAGTGTCCGCCGTCGAGCTCGTGCTCACGCAACTGCACGCCGGCGGCAAGTTCGGCGGGGGCGGCTACAAGGTCTCCGGCGGACTGCACGGCGTCGGGTCCTCGGTCGTCAACGCGCTGTCGACCCGCCTCGAGGCCGAGGTGCGCCAGAAGGGCCACGTGTTCCGGATGGCGTTCGACCACGGGGTGCCCACCGCGCCGCTGGCGCAGGGCGAGCCCACCGACGAGACCGGCACGACGATCACGTTCTGGGCGAGCCCGGAGATCTTCGAGACCACCGAGTACTCGTTCGAGACGCTGCGCGCCCGGTTCCAGCAGATGGCCTTCCTCAACAAGGGCCTGACGATCACGCTGACCGACGAGCGCGAGGACGCGGTCGCGGTCGCCGAGGACATGGCCGAGGACGAGGAGCACGCGGTCGCGGGTCGGGCCGGTGCCGACGCCGACGAGAAGCACGACGCGGAGACCCGCGCCCAGCAGGACCGCGAGGGCGAGGTCGTCACCGACTCCGCGGGCCGGCCCCGGGGGCGCACCGTCGTCTACCGCTACGACGGCGGCCTCATCGACTACGTGCGGCACATCAACTCCGCGAAGAAGGCGGAGGCGGTGCACCCGGAGGTCATCGACTTCGAGACCGAGGACACCGACCGGGCGCTCTCGCTCGAGGTCGCGATGCAGTGGACCGGCTCCTACAGCGAGTCGGTGCGCACCTACGCGAACACGATCAACACGCACGAGGGCGGCACCCACGAGGAGGGTTTCCGCACGGCGCTGACCAACCTCGTCAACCGGTTCGCCCGCGAACAGAAGCTGCTCAAGGACAAGGACGACAACCTCACCGGCGACGACATCCGCGAGGGCCTGACCGCCGTCGTCTCCGTCAAGCTCGGCGAGCCGCAGTTCGAGGGCCAGACGAAGACCAAGCTCGGCAACTCCGAGGTGCGCGGCTTCGTGCAGTCGGCGATGTACGACCGGTTCGGCGACTGGCTCGAGCGGCACCCCAACGAGGGCCGGGACATCGTGCGCAAGGCCGTGCAGGCCTCCGCCGCGCGCATGGCCGCCCGCAAGGCCCGCGAGGCGACCCGCCGCAAGGGCCTGATGGAGACCAACTCCCTGCCGGGCAAGCTCAAGGACTGCCAGAGCAAAGACCCGTCGGTCAGCGAGGTCTACATCGTCGAGGGCGACTCCGCCGGTGGGTCGGCCACGCAGGGCCGCAACCCGTTCAACCAGGCGATCCTGCCGATCCGCGGCAAGATCCTCAACGTCGAGAAGGCCCGCATCGACAAGGTCCTGGCCAACCAGGAGGTGCAGGCCCTCATCTCCGGCTTCGGCACGGGCGTCGGCGAGGAGTTCGACATCGACAAGGCGCGGTACCACAAGATCGTGCTCATGGCCGACGCCGACGTCGACGGCATGCACATCCGCACGCTGCTGCTCACGCTGCTGTTCCGGTTCATGCGTCCGCTCATCGAGGCCGGTTTCGTCTACCTCGCGCAGCCGCCGCTGTACCGGCTCAAGTGGACCAATCACGAGCACGAGTTCGCGTTCTCCGACCGGCAGCGCGACGAGATGGTCGCGGCCGGTCAGGCTCAGGGCTGGCGGCTGCCGAAGGACTCCCCGATCCAGCGCTACAAGGGTCTCGGCGAGATGAACTACCAGGAGCTGTGGGAGACCACGATGGACCCCGACCAGCGGGTGCTCCTGCAGGTCACCCTCGACGACGCGGCCGCCGCCGACGAGATCTTCTCCGTGCTCATGGGCGAGGACGTCGAATCGCGGCGCTCGTTCATCCAGCGCAACGCCCGTGACGTGCAGTTCCTCGACGCCTGAGGCCCCTCTGCAGCCCCTGCACCGGTGAGCACAGCCCCGTGGCTCTCCCCCTTCCGTTCGCGATCCCTCGCGATCTCACTGAGAGGTAGTCGTTCGTGACCGAACAACCGCCGAGCATGGTCGATCGGGTCGAGCCCGTCGACCTGAACACCGAGATGCAGCGCAGCTACATCGAATACGCGATGAGCGTGATCGTCAGCCGCGCGCTACCGGACGTGCGGGACGGGCTCAAGCCGGTGCACCGGCGCATCGTCTACGCGATGTACGACGGCGGGTTCCGCCCCGACCGCGGCTACAACAAGTGCGCGCGCGTCGTCGGCGACGTCATGGCGCAGTACCACCCGCACGGAGACAGCGCGATCTACGACGCCCTCGTGCGGCTCGTGCAGCCGTGGTCGATGCGCTACCCGCTCATCGACGGGCAGGGCAACTTCGGCTCCGCCGGCAACGACGGCGCGGCCGCGAGCCGGTACACCGAGTGCCGCATGATGCCGCTGGCGATGGAGCTCGTGCGCGACATCCACGAAGACACCGTCGACTTCAAGGACAACTACGACGGCAAGAGCCAGGAGCCCGCGGTGCTCCCGGCGCGGTTCCCGAACCTGCTGGTCAACGGCTCGGCGGGCATCGCGGTCGGGATGGCGACGCAGATCCCGCCGCACAACCTGCGCGAGGTCGCCGACGCGGCGCTGTGGCTGCTGGAGCACCCGGAGGCCTCGAAGGAGGAGCTGCTCGACGCGTGCCTGGCGCGCATCAAGGGCCCCGACTTCCCGACCCACGGGCTCATCATGGGCCGCAAGGGCATCGAGGAGGCCTACCGCACGGGCCGCGGCTCGATCGCCATGCGCGCCCGCGTCGAGGTCGAGGAGATCCACGGCCGCACCTGCCTCGTCGTCACCGAGCTGCCTTACCAGGTCAACCCCGACGCGCTCGCGCTGAAGATCGCCGAGCTCGCCAAGGACGGCCGCCTCGCCGGCATCGCCGACATCCGCGACGAGACCTCCGGACGCACCGGCCAGCGCCTCGTCATCGTGCTCAAGCGCGACGCCGTCGCCAAGGTCGTGCTGAACAACCTGTACAAGCACACCCCGCTGCAGACGAGTTTCGGCGCCAACATGCTCGCGCTCGTCGACGGGGTGCCGCGCACGCTGCCGATCTCGGCGTTCATCCGGCACTGGGTCAACCACCAGATCGACGTCATCGCGCGCCGCACCGCCTACCGGCTGCGGCAGGCCGAAGAACGCATCCACATCCTGCGCGGTTACCTCAAGGCGCTTGACGCGCTCGACGAGGTCATCGCCCTGATCCGGCGCTCGCCGACCGTCGAGGAGGCGCGTGACGGCCTCATCGAACTGCTCGACATCGACGAGATCCAGGCGCGGGCGATCCTCGACATGCAGCTGCGCCGGCTCGCCGCCCTGGAGCGGCAGAAGATCGTCGACGACCACGACGAGCTGCAGCGGCTCATCAACGACTACAACGACATCCTCGCCAAGCCGGAGCGGCAGCGCGCGATCGTCGGTGAGGAGCTCACCGAGCTCACCGACAAGTACGGCGACGACCGGCGCACCGAGATCGTGCCGTTCGGCGGCGACGTGTCGATGGAAGACCTCATCCCCACCGAGCAGGTCGTCGTCACGATCACCCGCGGCGGCTACGCCAAGCGCACCCGCGTCGACGAGTACCGGAGCCAGAAGCGCGGCGGCAAGGGCGTGCGCGGCGCGCAGCTGCGCGGCGACGACATCGTCGAGCACTTCTTCACGACGACCACGCACCACTGGCTGCTGTTCTTCACCAATCTCGGCCGCGTGTACCGGGCCAAGGCGTACGAGCTGCCCGAGGGCAGCCGCGACAGCAAGGGCCAGCACGTGGCGAACCTGCTCGCGTTCCAGCCCGAGGAGCACATCGCGGCGGTGCTCGCGCTGAAGGACTACGACGTCAAGCCCTACCTCGTGCTGGCCACCCGCTCGGGCCTGGTGAAGAAGACCCGGCTCGCCGAGTACGACTCGCCGCGCAGCGGCGGCCTCATCGCGATCAACCTGCGCGACGGCGACGAGCTCGTCGGAGCCCGAGTGGCCGCCGGCGAGGACGACCTGCTGTTGGTCTCCCGCAAGGGCCAGTCGAGCCGGTTCCACGCGGCCGACGAAGTGCTGCGCCCGATGGGCCGGGCGACCAGCGGCGTGACCGGCATGAAGTTCCGCGACGGCGACGAGCTGCTCGCGATGGGCCTGGTCGCCCAGGACGCCGACCCCGACGTGTTCGTCGTCTTCGAGAACGGCCTGGCCAAGCGCACCCCCGCCTCCGACTACCCGGTCAAGGGCCGGGCGGGCCTCGGGGTGCGGGTCGCGGCGATGTCCGATCGCGGTGGCGACCTCGTCGGTGCCCTCATCGTCGGCGAGAACGACGAGGTCATGGTCGTCATGGAGAAGGGCAAGGTCGTGCGCAGCCGGGTCGACGAGATCCGCCGCACCGGCCGCAACACGATGGGCGTGCAGTTCGCCAAGCCCGATCGCGGCGACGCGATCGTCGCGGTCGCGCGCAACGCCGAGCCGGTCGTGGGGGCCGAGCCGGAGGAGGACCCGGAGGGCCAGCACGCGGTCGCGGCCGAGGGCACGGACGAGGTGCTCGCCGGGTCGTCGCCGGAGTCGGAGCCCGAGCCGGTGTCCGAGTCGGTGTCTGAGTCGGTGGAATCCGGCGCACCGGTGGCGGGCGCGGGTGCCGACGATCCCGGAGCCGGTGGCGTACCGTCGGAAGAGACAACGTCCCACGTCGAGGGCCTGAACGCCGCCGACGAGGAGGCGGATCCGTCCCCGCCGCCGGCGGAGTGAGCGCAGGCACAGCCCGGAGGTCCGTGAATGAGCAACACGAGCGGTAGCACCCGCACCGGGGGCGGCGCAGGGCCGACCCGCGGCCCGGCTCCCGCCCGGCAGGGGTCCTCGGCCGGGTCCTCCGGGCCGGCGCCGCGACAGGCTGCCGGCCGCCCGCGACCGGCGGGCCGAGCGACCGGGCGGATGAGCCCGACCGCTGCGCCGGGCGACGGCGAGCCGCGCAAGGCCAAGCTCACCGTCTCCCGAATCGACCCGTTCTCGGTCATGAAGATCAGCTTTCTGCTGTCGGTGGCGCTCGGCATCGCCGGGGTCGTCGTCGTCGCGGCGCTGTGGCTGATGCTCAACTCGATGGGCGTGTTCGCGACGATCAACGACACGTTCAACGAACTGCAGGCCTCCGCGCAGCCCGAAGACCGATTCAGCGTCATCGACATCCTCGGCTTCGGCCGGGTGTTGTCGCTGTCGATCGTCTTCGGCGTCGTCGACGTCATTCTCATGACGGCGATCGCGACGATCACCGCGTTCATCTACAACATCTGCGCGGCGCTCGTCGGAGGCATGCAGGTCACGCTCACCGACGACTGACCACACGCGCTCGAGCCCCGGCGCGACGTCTCGCCGGGGCTCGGTTGTGTGCCAGGGCCTCTCGTCACCGCGGATTCAGTCGACTGGCGCTTTGTGTTCAGCCTCCGTTAACGTGAGAGGCCCCACATTTGGTCGCTCGTCCTGATCCGGGGCTGTCGCAGGGGAACGGCAGGCCTTGGTGAGGCCCTCATGTTTCTGACTCGTACTCGTTCCGGCGTCTCGTCGGCCACCAGCAGCACACCCACGGCCCCGGCCGCGTCGGCTACGCCGAGTGCGCCGACCGGGTCGGTGCCGCACCGGCTCCGCGCGTTCTGGCACGCCGAGGCTCGTCGTGACAACCTGCCGACCTGGGTGGCCGACGTCGTGGCGCTCACGCCGATCGTCGGCACGGTGGTGCTCGGTCTGATCTACCTGGTGCACCGGCCCGCGTACTACTTCGTGCTGCGCGAGGACATGCCGGTGGAGTGGATGCAGTTCGCCTGCCTGCTGTTCGTCGCGGGCCTCGCGGCGATCACGGCGGCGCGGGTGCGGGGGCGCTCGTGGCTGCTGACGGGCTTGCTCCTCGTGCTGGCGCTCGGGGCGTTCGGCCTGGCCGGCGAGGAGATCTCCTGGGGTCAGCGGGCTTTCGCGTGGGGCACCCCCGCCGAGCTCGCCGCGATGAACATGCAGGCCGAGACGAACATCCACAACGTCCAGGTGGCCGGGCTGCCGGTGCAGCAGGCGTTCAAGCTCGTGTCGTTCCTGCTGGCGGTCGCGGGACTGGCGCTGGCCTGGTTCACCCGGGCGCCGCGGCCGCGGCTGCGCGGCAGGTTCTGGGAGACGGTGTCGGCGCCGACGTACACGATGGTCGGCTCCGCGACGATGGTCGTCTACTGGGCGGCGGTGGTCGTGGCGCCGGTGAGCCCGGTGGTGCGCTACCAGGAATGGGCCGAGGCGTGCCTGTACCTGTCGCTGGGGGCGTTGGTGCTCGCCATCAGCACCCGGGTCAACGTCATGGCCGGGTCCGGCCCCATCAGCGGCGGTCGGCCGGTGCGCGCCGCCCCCGACCGGGCGGGGATCATCGCGCTCGTCGTGGTGCTGACGGTCACCGTGGTGCTGGCCGCGTTGAGCGCCCATCACGGCATCGTCCCGCTCAACAACCCCGAGGCCCTCAAAGGCTGACGCCCGCGGTCGACCGGGGCGGTCGTGCGGCCGGTTGACCGGGGCGGGGGCGATTTCGTCCGCCGACGTGGCGTGCGGTAACGTTGGTGACCGCGCGCCGAGCGTGGACACGCATGAATCGGCGGGATCCGGGCCTATAGCTCAGACGGTTAGAGCGCTTCCCTGATAAGGAAGAGGCCACAGGTTCAAGTCCTGTTAGGCCC
>JBDIAM010000152.1:0-8208 GCA_039812445.1 Piscicoccus intestinalis
CCGTTCATCGAGCTCGCCGGGCTGCTCGGCGCCATCAACATCGTGCAGAACTTCGACCACGTCTTCACGATCACGTCCGGCGGCCTCGGCACCGCGAACCTGCCGTACTTCATCTACCAGACGTTCTACACGGCGCACGACTACGGCATCGCCTCCGCGGCGGGCGTCATCGTCGTGCTCGGCACGATCATCATCGCGATGTTCGCGCTGCGCACCGTGCTCAGCCTGTTCAAGGAGGAGGCCCGATGAGCACCACCGCCGATGCCCCCGTCGGTCGCCCGGCCGGCGGTTCGGGCTCCCAGGAGATCCGGCACAAGCGCAAGCCACGCTCGGACATGCTGCTCGGGGTGCTCGCCTGGGTGCTCGGGCTGAGCTTCATCTCGCCGGTGTTCTGGATGGTCCTGACGAGCTTCCACCGGGAGGCCGACGCCGCCACCAACCCGCCGTCGGTGTTCGCGCCGCTCGTGCTCGACGGCTACCGCTCGTTCTTCGGCTCCAACCCGTGGCCGTACCTGGCGAACTCGCTCATGGCCAGCGTCGTCTCGACGCTCCTCGTGCTGCTGCTGGCGTTCCCGGCGGCGTACGCCCTGAGCATCCGGCCGGTGAACAAGTGGAGCGACGTGCTGTTCTTCTTCCTCTCGACCAAGTTCATGCCGATCGTCGCCGCGCTGCTGCCGCTGTTCCTCTTCGCGGTGCGCACCCGGCTCCTGGACAACATCTGGCTGCTCATCCTCTTCTACACGGTGATGAACCTGCCGATCGCGATCTGGATGCTGCGCAGCTTCCTCGCCGAGGTGCCCAAGGAGATGCTCGAGGCCGCGGAGGTCGACGGGGCCGGGCTCATCCGCACGATGCGCGAGGTCGTGGCCCCGGTCGTCATGCCCGGGATCGCCGCAGCCGCGCTCATCTGCTTCATCTTCAGCTGGAACGAACTGCTTTTCGCCCGGGTGCTCACGGGTACGGTGGCCCAGACGGCGCCGGTCTTCCTCACCGGGTTCGTCACGAGTCAGGGCTTGTTCCTGGCACAGGTCTGCGCGGCCTCGCTCGTCGTCTCGTTGCCCGTGCTCATCGCAGGCTTCGCCGCCCAGGACAAGCTGGTGCAGGGACTGTCGATGGGAGCCGTCAAATGAGTTCCAATCTGTCGTTGTCGGCCCGGACGCTGTCGCAGATCGGAGCCGGGCAAGCGGTCACCGTGCCCGAGTACGACCGATCGAGCGTGCGCACCGGCATCGTGCACGTCGGCGTCGGTGGCTTCTTCCGGTCGCATCAGGCGATGTACCTGGACCGCCTCATGGCGCGCGGTGAGGCCCTCGACTTCGGGATCTGCGGCGTCGCGGCGCTGCCGCACGACCGGCGGATCTTCGAGGCGATGACCGGGCAGGACTGCCTCTACACGCTCGTGCTCAAGCACCCGTCGGGCACGCTGGAACCGCACATCATCGGCTCGATGACGACGATGCTGTTCGCGCCCGACGACCCGCAGGCCGTCGTCGACGTCATGGCCCACCCCGACACGAAGATCGTCGCGCTGACGATCACCGAGGGCGGCTACCTCATCGACCAGGTGACCGGCGAATTCCGCGCCGATCACCCGAGCATCCAGCCCGATCTGCAGCCGGACGCGACCCCGAGCACGACGTTCGGGTTCATCGTCGCCGCCCTGGCCGCGCGCCGGGAGGCGGGCGTGGCGCCGTTCACCGTGCAGTCCAGCGACAACCTGCCCGGCAACGGCGACGTCGCCAAGCGCACGATCTGCGCCTTCGCCCGGCTCATCGACCCCGAGCTGGCCGACTGGATCGCCGCGAACGTCGCCTTCCCCAACGCGATGGTCGACCGCATCACCCCGGTGACGACGCCCGAGGACATCGCCCTCATCGAGGAGCGGTTCGGGGTGCGCGACGCGTGGCCGGTCGTGGCCGAGCCGTTCACCCAGTGGGTCGTCGAAGACCACTTCCCGCTCGGGCGGCCGGCGTGGGAACACGTCGGGGCCCAGCTCGTCGACGACGTCGTGCCGTACGAACTCATGAAGCTGCGGCTGCTCAACGTCGGCCACCAGGCGCTGTGCTACCTGGGCTACCTCGTCGGCTACCGGTACGCCCACGAGGTGTGCGCCGACCCGTTGTTCCGCGAGTTCCTGCTGCGGTACATGGAGCGCGAGGGCACGCCCACGCTGCCTCAGGTGCCGGGCGTCGACCTGCCGGCCTACCGGCACGAGCTCATCGACCGCTTCGCCAATCCCGCGGTGCGCGACCACCTGTCGCGGCTGTGCCTGGAATCCTCCGACCGCATCCCCAAGTGGCTCGTACCGGTCATCCGGGAGAACCTGGCCGCGGACGGGCAGATCGACGCCTCGGCGTTGGTCGTCGCCTCGTGGGCGCGCTACGCCGAGGGCGTCGACGAGCAGGGCGAGCCCATCGACGTGCGCGACAACGACCGCGAGCGGGTGATGGCCGCCGCGCAGGCGAGCAAGACCGACCCGGTCGCGTTCCTGCGCATGGAGGACTATTTCGGCGCACTGGCCGGCGACGAGCGGTTCGTCGCCGCGTACACCGCCCACCTGGCGTCCCTGCGGGAGAAGGGGGCCCGGGCCACGCTCGAGGCGTTCATGAGAGGGGCCTGATCACATGAGCACGACCGCCGCACTGCCCGAGACGATGGCCGGGGTCCGGCTTCCCGGCGACAGCACGGTCGAGCACGTCACCGCGCCGGTGCCCACCCCGGGGCCGCGCCAGGTGCTGCTGAAGACGAAGGCCTCCTCGATCTGCGGCAGCGACATCCGCGCGATCTACCGCGAGCACCTGGGCACCGGCGCCGAGGCGTACCGCGGGGTGCTGGCGGGCCACGAGCCGTGCGGGCAGGTCGTCGCCGTCGGCGAGGGCGTGCGGCGCCTGGGCGTCTCGGACCGGGTGGTGGTCTACCACATCGCCGGCTGCGGGGTCTGCACCGAGTGCCGCCGCGGCTACGAGGTCGGCTGCCACGAGCCGTTCCGCGCCGCGCACGGCTGGCAGCGCGACGGCGGGCACGCGCAGTACCTGCTCGCCGAGGAGGACACCTGCGTCCTCCTGCCCGAGCCCCTGACCTACGTCGACGGCGCCCTCGTCTCGTGCGGGTTCGGCACCGCCTACGAGGGCCTGCTCAAGGCGGCGCCGAGCGGGCGGGACCGGCTCCTCGTCACGGGCCTGGGGCCCGTCGGGCTGGCGACCGCGATGCTCGGGCGCGCGCTCGGCGTCACCCACGTCATCGGCTCGGACGTCAACGAAGGCCGCCGCGCGCAGGCCCTCGAACTCGGGCTCGTCGACGTCGCCGTCGCCCCGGAGGAGCTCGACGCGGCGGTCGCGCGGGCCACCGGCGGGGAGGGCTGCGAGGTCGCGGTCGACTGCTCGGGCAACGCGGCGGCGCGCGAGTCGGCCCTGCGCAACACCCGGTCGTGGGGCCGGTGCGTGTTCGTGGGCGAGGGCGGGGAGGTGAGGTTCGCCGTCTCCGACCTGCTCATCCACAAGCAGATCACCTTGTTCGGGTCGTGGGTCACGTCGGTGTTGCACATGGAGGAGCTGCTGGAGAACCTCGTGCGCTGGCGGCTGCATCCGGAGGTGGTCGTCACGCACCGGCTGCCGCTGTCGGAGGCCGGGCGCGCCTACGAGATCGCCGACCGCGGCGAGGGCGGCAAGGTCTGCATCGTCTTCGACGAGTGAGCGCGTCGTGCGGCGCTTGGACACGAGCCGAGATGAGTCGAGAAGACAGGGAGAGCACCGTGAGTCAGACGCTGGTCGCCGGGGTCGATTCGAGCACGCAGTCGACGAAGATCGTCGTCTGTGACGCGGAGACGGGGCGGGTCGTGCGCGAGGGCCGCGCGAGTCACCCCGACGCCACCGCCGTCGACCCGGCGCACTGGTGGCAGGCCTTCGAGACGGCGGCGGCGGGCGGTCTGCTCGACGGCGTCGAGGCCATCGCGGTGGGCGGGCAGCAGCACGGCATGGTGGCGATGGACGCCGACGGCACCGTGCTGCACGACGCGCTGCTGTGGAACGACACCCGTTCGGCCCCGCAGACCCGGGCCCTCACCGAGGAGCTCGGCGGGCCGCAGGCGTGGGTCGATGCCGTCGGGGTGGTTCCGGGCGCGTCGTTCACGCTGACCAAGCTGCGCTGGCTCGCCGAGAACGAACCCGAGATCGCCGCCCGCGTCACCGACGTCGTGCTCCCGCACGACTGGGTGACGGGACGGCTGCTGGCCGACGGGGAAGCCCGACCGTCGCAGTGGGTGACCGACCGCGGGGACGCCTCGGGAACGTTGTACTTCAGCGCCGCGACAAACCGATACCGCACGGATTTGTTGGCGATGGGCCTCGGGCGTGAGTGCGGCGTGCCGCGCGTCGCGGCCCCCGGGGAGACCGTTGGGCACAGTGTTGTGTGCGGATCGTCGCGGATGGTCGTGGCTCCGGGAACCGGGGACAACATGGGGGCGGCCCTCGGGCTGGAGCTCGAGGTGGGGCAGGCCGTCGTCTCGCTGGGCACGAGCGGCACGGTGTTCGCCGTCAGCGACACCCCGCCGACCGATCCGAGCGGCGCCATCGCAGGCTTCGCGGACGCCACCGGCCGGCACCTGCCGCTCATGTGCACCCTCAACGCCGCGCGCGTGCTCGTCGCCGCCGCATCGATGCTCGGAGTCGACCTCGACGAACTGTCGCGCCTCGCGCTGTCGGCGCCGCCCGGCGCGGGTGGCCTGAGCCTGCTGCCCTACCTCGACGGTGAACGCACGCCCGCGCTGCCGGAGGCCACCGGCACCCTCGGCGGGCTGACCCGCTCGAACGCGACGCCGCAGAACCTGGCCCGGGCCGCCGTCGAGGGCATGCTGTGCAACCTCGCGGACGGCGTCGACGCGCTGCGCGAGCAGGGCACGCCGATCGAGCGCGTGCTGCTCATCGGGGGCGCCGCCGGCTCCCCGGCCGTGCGGGCCGTCGCCGCCGAGTTGTTCGGCGTGCCCGTGGCCGTGCCCGAGCCGGGCGAGTACGTCGGCATCGGCGCCGCCCGGCAAGCGGCCTGGGCCCTCTCCGGCGCCGACGCCCCGCCGTCGTGGCCGATGCGGATCGTCTCCGAGACCGAGCCGGGCGACGCCAGCGCCTCCCGCGAGCTGCGCGAGCGTTACGCCGCGCTGCGGGTCGCCCTGCACGGCTGAGGGTCTCGGCGCTGTCGCCGGCGCGTTGTCGAGGCTCGGTGCGGCGGTGCCCCGAACCGGCGCGAAGCGGCCGGAATGCTCGCGGGGTCAGGCGTGTTGGCGCCGGATAGACCCCGTTTCAGTCGACGAAGGAAGGCTTCGCATGTCCGACATCCTCGTGATCGGTGGCCACGGCAAGGTAGCGCTGCGGCTCGCGCCGGTGCTCGCCGCCCAGGGCGACACGGTCACCGCCGTCATCCGCAACCCCGACCACGCCGCGGACATCGAGACCGCGGGCGCCACCCCGCTCGTGCTCGACATCGAGAACGCCGACACCGAGCAGATCGCCGACGCGCTGCGCGGCCGCGACGCCGTCGTGTGGAGCGCCGGCGCCGGGGGCGGCAACCCGCAGCGCACCTACGCGGTCGACCGCGACGCCGCGATTCGCTCGATGGACGCCGCGCAGCAGGCCGGCGTGTCCCGGTACGTCATGGTGTCGTACATGGGGGCCGGCCCCGACCACGGTGTGCCCGAAGACAACCCCTTCTTCGCCTACGCCGACGCCAAGACTGCCGCCGATGAGTACCTGCGCGGCACCGACCTGAACTGGACGATTCTCGGGCCGGGTCAGCTGACCCTGGAGCCCGCCTCCCAGCACATCGACGTCGGCCGCTTCTCCGACGGCAACGAGACCTCCCGGGAGAACGTCGCCGAGGTCATCGTCGCGGCGCTGCGCGAGCCCGCCACGATCGGGCGCACGATCGACTTCCGCGACGGGCAGACCCCGATCGTGGCAGCCCTGCTCGGCTGACGGCGGACGACGCACGAGACCTCCACCGCGCGACGCGACCGGGCCCGGCGGCCGCGTTCGGCCGCCGTCTCGGTGCTCGGGCGCGCTACTCCGGGTATTTCGGCGCGGCCGGCACCGCGACATGCCGCCGCATGAGCCGGTCCAGTTCGTCCGCGAGCCCGGCCGGTCCCGGCTCGGCCACGTGACCGCCGTGCACGGGTCCGGGTTGCACGAGCGTGCTGCGGGGCGCCGCCAACCAGCCGAAGAGGGCGCCGCGGCGGCGGGCGCGAGCCATGCCGGCCGCCCCGCCGTCGCGGATCAGCCCGCTGAGGTTCTCCAGCGCGTCGCGTAGCGCGTCCAGGTCGATGCCGGGGTCGAGCGCCCGCAGGCGGTCGTCGTCCACCTCGTAGCTGCAGCGGAAGTCGCCGCTGTCCTCGCAGTACGCCACGACGCCCACGTTGAGGAACTCCTCGCGCTCGGGCCGCGGCACCGCCCGCCACACGAAGTACTGATAGTCGATGGAGGCGGTCATCGCGAGCCTCCCCGCGCGGGCCCCGGCAGCCAGGCGTCGGGGGAGTCCAGCCGGGCCCGCAGGTGCTCGAGGTAGGCGGCCCGCACCGCGTCGGCGCCGGCGAGCTGATCGGTCGGTTCGAGCCACGCGTCCGGAACCAGCTCGACCACACGCATAAGTGTGTCGTCGTCGAGCGCGGTCGCGAACTCCGCGTGCCGGCTCCCCGGGTCGCGGGCCTGGGCGCGCAGCAGGTGCCGGTCGGCGTCGAAACGGGCGGCGGCGAACCGCTGGGCGTTCGGAGCCCGGGAGGGCCAGCCGTGGTGGAAGTACAGGGCCGCACCGTGGTCGATGAGCCACGGGCGGCGGTGCCACACGAGCAGATTCGGGTTGTCCCAGGTGCGGTCGATGTTCGCGGTGAACGCGTCGAGCCACAGAATGGCCTCCGCCTCGGCCGGCGGCACCGGCCGCGACCCGTCGTAGCCGAAAGCTCCTGGCAGGTAGTCGATTCCGAGGTTGAGTCCGCCGGATGCGGTGAGCAGATCCTGCACCTCCTCGTCGGCCTCGTACCGGGCGATCGGCGCCGGCAACTCGATCGAGACCAGCTCGGGCACCCGCAGGCCGAGCACCCGGGCGAGCTCGCCGACGACGACCTCCGCGACGAGCACCTTGGGTCCCTGCCCGGCTCCGGTGAACTTCACGACGTACATGCCGAGGTCGTCGGCCTCCACGAGCCCGGGCAGCGAGCCGCCCTCGCGGAACGGCGTGACGTAACGGGTCGCGTTCACGTGGCGCAACGCCGTGGTCGGGGAGGGCATGCACGACAGGGTAGCCAGCCGTCCGGGACGGCGAGCGCGCCGCAGCGCAGCGGTCCCGCGCGGCTACGCTGCCGCTTATGGAGCCGGTCTACACACCCGTCATCGGGTTCGCCCGCCTGCTGTTCGCCCTGCAGGGGCTGCGATTCACCGTGACCGGCGCGGAGCACATCCCGCGCGAAGGCGGCGCGGTGATCGTCATGAACCACCTGTCGTACCTCGACTTCGCGTACGCCGGGCTCGTCGCCCGACCGAACAAGCGGGTCATCCGGTTCATGTGCAAGGACACGATCTTCGAGCACCCCGTGGCGGGTCCGCTGATGCGCGGCATGAAGCACATCCCGGTCGACCGCGAGAGCGGCAGCGCGTCGTTCCGGGAGGCGCTCAAGGCGCTCAAGTCCGGCGAGCTGGTCGGCGTCTTCCCCGAGGCGACGATTTCCCGGTCGTTCGAGCTCAAGGAGTTCAAGTCCGGCGCCATCCGCATGGCCGCGGCGGCGCGTGTGCCGATCGTTCCGGTCGTGCTGTGGGGTTCGCAGCGGGTCTGGACCAAGGGGCATCCGAAGCGACTCGGCCGCACGAACACGCCGATCATCCTGTCGGCCGGGGAGCCGATCCGCGTCGAGCGCGGGCAGCGGCCCGCCGACGTCGAGACGCTGCTGCGGGAGCGGATGCAGGAGATGCTGGACGCAGCCCAGGCCATGTACCCGCCGTTGACCGGCAGCGATCTGGTGTTCCAGCCCGCACGCCTCGGCGGCACCGCACCGACCCTGCAGGAGGCGGGGCGCATGGACGCCGCCGACGTCGCCGCCCGCCGCGCCGCCAAGGGGCTGACGGCCGCATCGGACCCGGCGGCGTCGGGTCCGGCTGCGTCGGATCCGATCGCGTCGGATCCGGCCGCGTCGGCGGCCCCGGCGGCCACGACCCATGCGCCCGGTGCTCCGGG
>JBDIAM010000153.1:0-8204 GCA_039812445.1 Piscicoccus intestinalis
CGGTAGTAGTCGGCCTCACCGGGGGTGTCGATACGCACGACCGCGTCGAACTCGACGGCGTCGCCAGCCTCCTTGGTGGCCTTGACGTGCACCGTCTTGGGCGTCGAGCCCTCGTTGATGGCCTCGATGCCGGTGATGTCGAACGTCTCGGTGCCGTCCAGACCCAGCGACTCCGCGTTCTCGCCCTGCGGGTACTGCAGCGGCAGCACGCCCATGCCGATGAGGTTCGAGCGGTGGATCCGCTCGTAGCTCTCGGCGATGACGGCCTTGACGCCCAGCAGCCGGGTGCCCTTGGCCGCCCAGTCGCGTGACGAGCCCGAGCCGTACTCCTTGCCCGCGAGGATGACGAGCGGCACGCCCGCCTCCTGGTAGGCCTGCGCGGCTTCGTAGATCGTCGTCTGCTCGCCACCGTCGAGGAAGTTGCGCGTGAAGCCGCCCTCGACCCCGTCCAGCAGCTGGTTGCGCAGCCGGATGTTCGCGAACGTGCCGCGGATCATCACCTCGTGGTTGCCGCGCCGCGAGCCGTAGGAGTTGAAGTCCTTCTTGTCGACCCCGTGCTCGGCGAGGTAGACGCCCGCCGGGCTGTCGGCCTTGATGGACCCGGCCGGGCTGATGTGGTCGGTGGTCACCGAGTCACCCAGCTTGGCCAGCACCCGGGCGCCGGAGACGTCCGAGGCCGGGGTCAGCTCCATCGTCATGCCCTCGAAGTACGGGGGCTTGCGCACGTACGTCGAGCTGTCGTCCCACTCGAACGTGTTGCCCGACGGCGTGTCCAGACCGCGCCACCGCTCGTCGCCCTTGAAGACGTCGGCGTACTGGCTGGTGAACATGTCGCGGTCGATCGAGGAGTCGATCGTGGCCTGGACGTCGTCGGCGGAGGGCCAGATGTCCTTGAGGAAGACGTCGTTGCCGTCGGAGTCCTGCCCGAGCGACTCGGACTCGAAGTCGAAGTCCATCGTGCCGGCGAGCGCGTACGCGACGACCAGCGGCGGGCTGGCCAGGTAGTTCATCTTCACGTCGGGGTTGATGCGACCCTCGAAGTTGCGGTTGCCGGAGAGCACCGAGGTGACCGCGAGGTCGTTCTCGTTGACCGCGGCGGAGATGTCCTCCGGCAGCGGACCCGAGTTGCCGATGCACGTCGTGCAGCCGTAGCCGACGAGGTAGTAGCCGAGCTTCTCCAGCGCGGGCCACAGACCGGCCTTCTCGTAGTACTCGGTGACGACCTTGGAGCCGGGCGCCATCGACGTCTTGACCCACGGCTTGACCTTCAGGCCCTTCTCCGCGGCGTTCTTGGCGAGCAGGCCCGCCGCGAGCATCACCGAGGGGTTGGAGGTGTTCGTGCAACTGGTGATCGAGGCGATCGAGACGATGCCGTGGTCGATGTCGAACGAGTCGCCGTTGCGGCTGATCGTCACCTTCTTGTGCGGGCGGCCGTCGCCGTTGCCCGACTCGGCCGGAGCCTCGATGCCGGCCTCGGAGTCGTCGGAGCCGGGCGGGTCGCTGGCCGGGAACGAGCCGTTGTCCTCGGCGTCGGCCGACGTGCTGTCGTCCTCGGCGTAGTCGGGCAGCACCTTGCGGAAGGAGGTCTTGGCCTCCGACAGCAGGATGCGGTCCTGCGGGCGCTTCGGGCCGGCGATCGAGGGCACGACCGTCGACAGGTCGAGCTCGAGGTCCTCGGAGAAGCGCAGCTCGCGGCTCGGGTCGTGCCACATGCCCTGCTCCTTGGCGTACGCCTCGACGAGCGCGACCTGCTCGTCGGAGCGACCGGTCAGGCGCAGGTACTCCATCGTCACGTCGTCGATCGGGAAGATCGCGCACGTGGAGCCGAACTCGGGGCTCATGTTGCCGATCGTGGCGCGGTTGGCCAGCGGGATCGAGGCGACGCCCTCGCCGTGGAACTCGACGAATTTGCCGACGACCCCGTGCTCGCGCAGCATCTGCGTCACCGTGAGCACGACGTCGGTGGCGGTCACGCCCGCCGGGATCTCGCCGGTGATCTTGAAGCCGACCACGCGCGGGATGAGCATGGAGACGGGCTGGCCGAGCATCGCGGCCTCGGCCTCGATGCCGCCGACGCCCCAGCCGAGCACGCCGAGACCGTTCTCCATCGTCGTGTGGGAGTCGGTGCCGATGCAGGTGTCGGGGTAGGCGACGCCGTCGCGCTCCATGACGACGCGCGCGAGGTGCTCGATGTTGACCTGGTGCACGATGCCGGTGCCGGGCGGCACGACCTTGAAGTCGGCGAAGGCGCCCTGGCCCCAGCGCAGGAACTGGTACCGCTCACCGTTGCGCTGGTACTCGAACTCGACGTTCTTCTCGAACGCGTCGCGCTGGCCGAAGACGTCGATCTGCACCGAGTGGTCGATGACGAGCTCGGCCGGCGAAAGCGGGTTGATCTTCTCGGCGTCGCCACCGAGGTCGACCGCGGCCTCGCGCATCGTCGCGAGGTCGACGATGCACGGCACGCCGGTGAAGTCCTGCATGAGCACGCGAGCCGGGGTGAACTGGATCTCGGTGTCGGGCTCGGCGTTCTCGTCCCAGTTCCCGAGCGCGCGGATGTGGTCGGCGGTGATGTTCGCGCCGTCCTCGGTGCGCAGCAGGTTCTCCAGCAGCACCTTGAGGCTGTACGGCAGCGTGGCCGATCCCTCGACCTTGTCGATCCGGTAGATGTCGTAGGACGTGTCCCCGACCTGCAGGGTGTCCTTGGCCTGGAAACTGTCGGGTGCGTTGCTCACGACGTGGGGCTCCTTCGCTGCTGTCGGTGTTGCGGGCGATCCTTACTGATCTCGCCGACGTCACTGTCGATCCCGCGGGTCTGTGCCCATCTTGGTGTGTCGCAGGCCCGGATACGCGCGGATCAAGTGGCCATCTTCGCGCACGGGGCGTGATCGGCGCGAGACCTGGCGTCGAGACCCGCGATCGCGAGATATCTCGACATCGAGATAAAAATAGCACAGCCGAGGCCGGCCGGATAGGGGCCGACGGAACCGGACCGGGCTACCGACCGGCCGCGAAGGTCCGGCGGTAGGCGTGCGGGGAGACGCCCACCGAGCCGCTGAAGTGGTGGCGCAGCACCGACGCGCTGCCGAACCCGGCCCGCTGGGCGATCGCGTCGACGCCCAGGTCGGTCTGCTCCAGGAGCCGGCGAGCCAGGTCGAGCCGGCGGGCAATGAGCCACTGGGTCGGCGTCGTGCCCGTCTCCGCGACGAACCGGCGCGCGAAGGTGCGTTCCGACATCGAGGCCCGACGGGCCAGCTCGCGCACCGAGTGCTCCAGCGCCAGATGCTGATCGACCCATTCGAGCAGGCCGGACAGGCTCGAGCCGCGCAGTTCGGGGACGGGATGCTCGATGAACTGACGCTGGCCGCCGTCGCGCTGGGGCGGCACGACCATGCGTCGGGCGATGCGGGTGGCCACGTGCGCGCCGAGCTCGCGGCGCACTAGGTGCAGGCAGGCGTCGATCCCCGCCGCCGTGCCCGCGCTCGTGATGATGTCGCCGTCGTCGACGAAGAGCACGTCGGGATCGATGCGCACCCGCGGGTAGGTGCGGGTCAGCTCGTCGGCATTGAACCAGTGACAGGTGCACCGACGACCGTCGAGCACCCCGGCGGCGGCCAGGACGAGCACCCCCGAGCACACCGACAGCAGCGTCGCCCCGCGCTCGTGGGCGGCGCGGACCGCGTCGAGCAGCGCGGGATCGAAATCCCGCACGGGGGTGGCGGGCACGGCGACGACGTCGGCCCCGCTCGCGGCGTCGTAGCCGTGGTGAGCGACGACCGCGAGGCCGAATCCCGTCTCGATGGGCACGCCCGGCTCCCGCGCGCACACCCGGAAGTCGACGGGCGGCACCCCGTCGTCGGAGCGATCGATGCCGAAGACCTCACAGAGCACGCCGAACTCGAACGGAGCGGGCCGCTCCGGCAGGAGCACGGCGACCGAGCGCAGGGGCATGCGCCCCAGTGTGGCAGTTATTGAGCGAAGGATGGCTTTACTGCCACTCGTGGCGGTAAAGAAGTGGGCGCACAGTTTCTGCCATGTGCTTCGTCATGTTGGTCATCGTGCTCGCCGCCGTCGTCGTGCAACTCCACCGAACCCACATGCGGACCCGGGGGCTGACGCCGCCGACCCGCGCTCACCGCCCCGGCGCCCCGAACTGGTGGCCAGACCGATGACCGCGGCCGAACTACTGGCCCTCGCGCTCGGCGGCTTTGTCCTCCTGTCGGGCCTGCTGCCGTGGTGGCTGCTCGGCCGCTACGGAATCCCGCCGGCGGAGCGGCTCTCACTGCGTGAACTCGGCCCCGTCGGGGTGCTGACCACCCTGCGTCGAGGGGCCGCGCTCTGGGTGCCGCCCGACCGCGAGCGCTGACGCGCTGACCGGCGCTGACCGGCGCTGACCACGCGTCAGCCCGACTCGTCGCCGCGCGGCACGCAGAGCGCGATGCACTCGACGTGATGGGTCATCGGAAAGGCGTCGTAGGCGCGCAGGTCGGCGAGCTCGTAGCCGGAGTCGGTCAGCGTCCGCAGGTCGCGCGCGAGCGCTGCGGGGTCGCAGGCCACGTAGGCCACGGCGCGCGGCCGCAGCGCCGCCACCTGGGTCATCACCCGGCCACCGGCCCCGGTGCGGGGCGGGTCGAGCACGACGAGATCGACGGTCCGCGCCGCCGTGACGAGCGGCTCCAGCGCCGTCGCGACGTCGTCGGCCACCCACCGCAGCTGCGGCACGGAGGCGGTGTCGCGCCGGCCGAACTCGACGGCCTCCCGGTCGCCCTCGACGGCGGTGACGTGGCCGTCGGGGCCGACGAGGTCGGCCAGCGCCCGGGCGAACAGCCCGACTCCGGAGTACAGGTCGAGCACCGACTCCCCCGGCCGCGGATCGAGCGCGTCGATGACGCGGGTCAGGAAGGTCGAGGCCGCCCCGGGATGGACCTGCCAGAAGCCCCGGGCACTCACCCCCAACTCCCCCGACCAGCGCGGCGATTCGACGCGCTCGCGCACCTGCGGCACCGGCCCCTCCGGCCGCGGCGGCAGCGCCCGCCCACGCCAGCGGGAACCGGCCGCTCGGTCCGGCCGGCCCCGGCGACCAGAGCCCCGGCCCGGCTCGCGGGGCGGCAGGAGCGGCACGAGCACCGGCTCCCCGATGCTCGGGGCGACCGCGTCGACGCCCGCCCGGCCGGGCCACGCGCGCGACAGCACGCCGGTGTCGAGGAGGTCGTGGCGGGCGATGAGGCAGTCGTCGACGGGCAGCACGTCGCGCGAGCGGAACGGGCGCAGCCCGGCCCGGCCGGCGGCGTCGACGGCGAACTCCACCCG
Source organism: Piscicoccus intestinalis (assembly GCA_039812445.1). GTDB lineage: Bacteria > Actinomycetota > Actinomycetes > Actinomycetales > Dermatophilaceae > Kineosphaera > Kineosphaera intestinalis_A. Next base: position 5,311 of record JBDIAM010000153.1, read on the forward strand.
GCTGCGCCACCGCAGCCCGTTCTCGTCGCCCGGCACGGGCTCGACGACGACGTCGCGGTCGAGACCGGCCAGCCGCGACAGCTGTTCGCGCACGACCCCCGCCTTGAGCTCGCGCTGGGTGGCGACGTCGGCGTGCTGCAGGTCGCAGCCGCCGCATCCGCCCGGCCCCGCGTAGCGGCACGGCGGCGAAACCCGCCCCGGCGCGGCCCGTTCGACGCTCACGGCGTCGGCGAACCAGAACCGGTCGTCGGCGCCGCCGCGCGTGACCTGCGCGAGCACCACCTCCCCGGGCAGCGCGTGGCGCACGAACACGACGCGCCCCTCGTGGCGCGCGACCGCGTGGCCGCCGTGCGCGAAACCCGTCGTCTCCAGCCGCAGCCGGGTCGATTCGCTCACCGGCGCGTCGGCAGGTCGGGGCCGGGGCCGGCGGAGGAGCGCCCGGCCGGGTTCGTGTCGGTGTACCACTGGTGCTGCTCCTGGCCCTTGGAGGACGCCAGCTGCCAGGGCACGCTGACCATCATCACGCCCGGGGTGAACAGCAGCGCGGTCTTCAGGCGCAGCGCGCTCTGGTTGTGCAGGATGTGCTCCCACCAGTGCCCGACGACGTATTCGGGCACGTACACGGTGAGCACATCGCGCGGGTACCGGGCGCGCACGTCCTTGACGTACGACAGGATCGGCCGGGTGATCTCCCGGTACGGCGAGTCGAGCGCCCGCAGCGGCACCGGGATGTCGCGGGCGTCCCACTCGTGCAGCAGCGCCCGCGTGCTCTCCGGGTCGACATCGACGGTGATCGCCTCGAGGTAGGAGGGGCGCGAGGCCCGGGCGTAGGCCAGCGCCCGCATCGTCGGCTTGTGGATCTTGCTGACGAGCACGATCGCGTGCACCCGCGACGGCAGCGCCCGCTCCTCGCGCGGGTCGTCGGACAGCGCCAGCTCCCGAGAGACCGAGTCGTAGTGCCGCCGCACGGCCGCCATGAGGAAGTACAGCAGCACCATCGCGGCGACCGCGTATCCGGCGCCGTGCACGAACTTCGTGGCGAGCACGACGACGAGCACGAGGCCGCTCATCGTGGCGCCGACGCCGTTGATGACGCGGGAGCGCTGCATGCGGCGACGCTCGGCCTGGTCGCGCACATCGGCCAGCTGCCGGTTCCAGTGCAGCACCATGCCGATCTGGCTCAGGGTGAACGAGACGAACACCCCGACGATGTAGAGCTGGATGAGCCGGGTGACCTGCGCGTCGTAGATGACGATGAGCACGATCGCGGCGCCCGCGAGGATGAGGATGCCGTTGCTGAACGCGAGCCGGTCGCCGCGCTGGGAGAGCTGCCGCGGCACGAAACCGTCCCTGGCGAGCACCGAGGCCAGCACGGGGAAGCCGTTGAAGGCGGTGTTCGCGGCGAGGATGAGGATGATCCCGGTGACCGCCGCGATGAAGAACACCCCCGGCGGGAAGTTGTCGAAGACCGTGTGCGCGAGTTGGCCGATGACCGTCTCCTGCACGTAGCCGGCCCCAACCGGCTCCCCGTTGCGGTAGAGCTGGGTGGCCGGGTCTTCGGCGAACTGCAGGCCGGTGGCCCGGGCCAGCAGGACCATCGACATGAGCATGGTCACGGAGATCGCGCCCATGAGCAGCAGCGTCGTGGCGGCGTTGTGGCTCTTGGGTTTGCGGAAGGCGGGCACGCCGTTGGAGATCGCCTCGACGCCGGTGAGGGCGGCGCAGCCGGAGGAGAAGGCGCGCAGCAGCAGGAAGGCGAAGGCGAGCGTGGTCAGCTCGCCGTAGCCGGGTTCGGGCACGAGGTCGAGCTCGGCGCTCGGGGCCGCCGGCAGCGTGCCCATCGCCTGGCGCACGAACCCCCACACCGCCATGCCGACGATGCCGATCATGAAGGCGTACGTGGGCACGGCGAACGCGGTGCCGGATTCGCGCACGCCACGCAGGTTGATCGTCGTCAGGACGACGACGAGCAGGACCGCGATCGGCATCTCGTGGCCGCGGACCCAGGGCAGCGCGGCGCCCGCGTTCTGCACCCCCGAGGAGACCGAGACCGCCACCGTGAGCACGTAGTCCACGAGCAGCGCGCTGGCCACCGTCATCCCCGCGCGCGGGCCGAGGTTGGCGGTCGCCACCTCGTAGTCCCCGCCTCCGGAGGGGTAGGCGTGCACGTTCTGCCGGTAGGAGGCGACGACGATCACCATGACGAAGACGACCGCGACCGCGACCTGCCAGCTGTGCACCGCCGCGATCGTGCCGCCGGCGATCGCCAGGGTCAGCAGGATCTCGTCGGGCGCGTAGGCGACCGACGACAGGGCGTCGCTGGCGAAGACCGGTAGGGCGATGCGCTTGGGCAGGAGGGTCTCTCCCAACCGGTCACTGCGCATCGCCCGACCCAGCAGCAGGCGCTTGAGCGCGCGGCTAGCGTTCGGCACCCGAACAGCGTAGGCCGGGCCGCCGACAAGTTCGGCCGCAGGCGCGCAACCGGGTGCGACCTGGCGTCATGAGTGAATCGCGACGCGCCGGGCGTGTACCGTCAACGACGTGCACTTCGTCATCATGGGCTGCGGGCGCGTGGGCTCCACGCTGGCCCTCAGCCTGGAGGAGCAGGGCCACGACGTCGCGGTCGTCGATCGTGACCGCGCCTCGTTCCGGCGACTCGGTTCGGACTTCGAGGGGCGGCGGGTCACCGGCGTCGGGTTCGACCGCGAGACCCTCGTCAAGGCGGGCATCGAGCACGCCTACGCCTTCGCGGCCGTGAGCAGCGGCGACAACTCCAACATCCTCGCGGCCCGCGTGGCCCGCGAGACGTACGGCGTGGCCAACGTCGTCGCCCGCATCTACGACCCGGGCCGCGCCGAGCTCTATCAGCGGCTGGGCATCCCCACCGTCGCGAC
>JBDIAM010000154.1:0-8200 GCA_039812445.1 Piscicoccus intestinalis
GAGAAGCCGATCCTGGCCAACGTGCCGACGTTCGTGTGCGCCGAGCGCGAGCAGCGCGACCACGTGCTGGCCAACCTGGAGAACCTCGTCACCAAGCCGATCGACGGCTACGGCGGCTCGGGTGTGCTCATCGGCCCGGATGCCAGTGAAGCCGAACTGGCCGCGCGGCGAGAGGAACTCGACCAGCACCCGGAGCAGTTCATCGCCCAGGAGGTCGTGCAGCTGTCGACGCACCCGACGTTCGACGGGGCGGCGTTCCGGCCGCACCACATCGACCTGCGCACGTTCGTGCACCTGCGGCGCCGCGGGCGGGGCCAGCATCCGGAGGGCGTCGTCATGCCCGCCGCGCTGACCCGGGTCGGGGCGGCCGGCAGCAAGATCGTCAACTCCTCGGCCGGCGGCGGCTGCAAGGACACGTGGATTCTCGGACAGACGACAACAGGAAACGTGGGAGCTATCGACTGATGTGTGGCATATGCGGTGAAGTCCGGTTCGACAACACCCTGGCCGACAACACCGCAGTTGCCGCCATGACACGGGCCCTCGCACCCCGGGGGCCCGACGGGGAGGGCGTGTTCGCCCGCGGGCGCGTGGCGCTCGGGCATCGACGGCTCGCGATCATCGACCTGTCCGAGCGCGGCGCCCAGCCGATGATCGACTCCGACCTCGGCATCGCCCTCGCGTTCAACGGGTGCATCTACAACTACAAGCAGCTGCGCAGCGAGCTGATCCGCGCCGGCTACCACTTCTTCTCGGACGCCGACAGCGAGGTGGTCATCAAGGCCTACCACCGCTGGGGACCGGCCTGCTTCGAGCGCTTCCGCGGCATGTTCGCCGTCGGACTCGTCGAACTCGACTCCGGCCGAACGGTGCTCGCGCGCGACCGGCTCGGCATCAAGCCGCTGTACTTCACGCACGACGCCCACCGGCTGAGGTTCGCCTCCTCCCCGCAGTCGCTGCTCGCCGGAGGCGGTGTCGACACGAGCATCGACCGCGTCGCCCTGCACCACTACCTGACGTTCCACTCGGTCGTGCCCGCGCCGCGCACGATCCTGTCGGGGGTGCGCAAGCTGCCTCCGGCGACCGTGCGGGTCTTCGAGACCGACGGGCGCAGCCACGACACCGTGTACTGGCGGGCGTCGTTCGCCCGCTCCGTCGAGCGCGCCGACTGGAGCGTGCAGGACTGGCGCAGCGCGCTGCTCGACGCGCTGCGCGGAGCCGTGCGGCGCCGGATGGTCGCCGACGTGCCCGTCGGGGTGCTGCTCTCCGGCGGCTTCGACTCCAGCGTCATCGTCGCGCTCCTCGCGCAGGCCGGACAGCACGACCTGCAGACGTTCAGCATCGGCTTCGACGCCGTCGGCGGCGAGCGCGGCGACGAGTACGCCTACTCCGACCTCGTCGCCGAGGAGTTCGGCACCGACCACCACAAGATCCACATCGACACCGCCTCCCTCGTGCCGGCCGTGCCGCCCACGGTCGCGGCCATGGGCGAGCCGATGATCAGCCACGACTGCGTGGCGTTCTACCTGCTGAGCCAGCGGGTGGCCGAGCACGTCAAGGTCGTGCAGTCGGGGCAGGGCGCCGACGAGGTGCTCGCCGGCTACGACTGGTACCCGCCGCTGGCCGACATCCCCCCGGAGTCGGTGACCGAGCACTACGCGCGGGTGTTCTTCGACCGCACCCACGACGGCATCGCGGCCCTGGTCACCCCCGAGTTCACCCTCGCGCAGGACCCGAGCCTGGCGTTCGTGCGCGAGCACCACCGCCGCACGCTCGCCGAGGGGCGCGCCGCCGGGCAGCATCCGGAGGCGCTCGACGCCGCGCTGCGGCTCGACACCGAGGTCATGCTCGTCGACGACCCGGTCAAGCGGGTCGACACGATGACGATGGCGTGGGGCCTGGAAGGCCGGGTGCCGTTTCTCGACCACGACTTCGTCGAACTCGCCGCGGCCTGCCCGCCGGAACTCAAGCTCTCCGGAGGCGGCAAGGGCGTGCTCAAGGAGGCCTCCCGCGGGCTCGTGCCCGACGCGGTGATCGACCGCACCAAGGGCTACTTTCCGGTGCCCGGCATCCGCCACCTCGAGGGCGAACTGCTCGACATGGTGCGCGACACCGTGACGAGCCGGGCGGCGCGCGAGCGCGGCATCTTCCGCCCGGAGGCGGTGGCCGACCTGCTCGCCCGCCCCAACGACACCCGCACGACCCTCGACGGGAACGCGTTGTGGCAGGTGGCGCTGCTGGAGATGTGGCTGCAGGCGCTGCCCACGGGCGGTGCCGTCGGCTCGGCCGACACCGCCCCGCTCAGCGCCGGGTCGGATGCCTGGGCCGGTCCCCTCTTGTCCCATGCCGACGGCACATCGGGCAGGATCGGTCGGTGACCTTTCGCAGCCTCGGACAGCTCGGACAGCTCGCACAGCTCGGGCAAGGCGCCCGCCCCAGCTACGGCCCGAGCCTGTCACCGGACGGCCGCGCGCTGGCCTACATCGTCGTCGACAACGGGTATCCGCGCGCCGTGCAGCGGCCCATCGAGCTCAACGGCGGGATCGCGCTCGGCAAGGCGCGCGACGTGCGGCTGCCGATCCAGGGCCCGATCACGAAGGTGCGGCACTCCCCCGACGGCAAGTGGCTGGCCTGCCAGATCGCCCCGCACGCCGGCAACCGCTCCCAGGTGTGGATGGTCACGACCGATCCCGACGACCCCCGCGCGATCTGGGTCGACGGCGGCGAGGGCGGCAGCCGCGAGCTCGTCGGCTGGGACGGGCTGCGCGTCGCGGTCACCATCGAGGGCGAGGACGAGGTCGGGGAGTCGCGGCTCGTCGACCCCGTCAACGGTCACGTGCAGGTGCTCGACCGCCGCGAGGAGGGCCGGCTCGTCGACGCCTGGTCCGGCAGCGCGCTCGTGCGGGTCGGGCCCCGCTGCGACCGTTACCTCGTCATGTTGCGCGACGGCGCGCAGGTGCCGCTCGGCGCGCCCGACCCCGGCTCGCTGTCGGATCCCGGCACGATCCTCGACGACCATCGGCCGCGGCGGATGCCGGACGGCACCCTGTGGCCCCCGGCGGTGCACGCCCGCGAGCTGCGCGCCACCGACTCCCGCGCCGACTCCTTCGGGCGCGACCCGCAGACCGGCGAGCACGTCGCGCCCGGGCAGGTGGGCGGCTACGTGCGGATGGTCGTGCGCACCGATCACGGCGCGGACCGGCTCCGGCTCGATCTGGTGACGGTGACACCGGGCGGGGTATGGCGACGCACCCTGGCGGCCCGCGACGACGCCGACCTCGACGAGTTCACGGTGAGCGCCGACACGACCCGGGCCGCGCTGCTGTGGAACGTCGACGGCGGCCGCAGCGAACTGCAGGTGCTGGAGCTGCTCGACGGCACGCTCCACGACCCGATCCCGCTGCCGGGCGAGGTCGCCACCGGGGTCTCGCTCAACGGCAACGGCCGTGCCCTCGCGCTGGCCGTCGAGGGCCCGGGCCGGCGCCGTTGCGTCGCGCTGACCTCGCTGTCCACGTGGGGGCCCGGGGGGTCGGCGCGCACCGACGCCAAACGCTGGATCCTCATCGATCAGGTGAGCGCCGACCCCGACACCGTGGAGCCGGAGTTGCTGCGGTTCACCGCACACGACGGCCTGGAGCTGACCGGGTGGCTGTATCGCGCGCCCGTCTCGCCTGCTTCGGACCCGCCGGCCGCCTCGGGCGCCCCGGCCGATTCGGGCTCCCCGGCCGCCTCGGACCCGTCGGTGCCGGGGCCCGTGCTGGTCTACTTCCACGGCGGCCCGGAGGGTCAGGCGCGGCCGGAGTTCAGCGACGTCTTCGGGCCGATGCTCGCGCACGGGGTGTCGGTCTTCGCGCCCAACGTGCGCGGCTCCTCCGGCTCCGGTCGCGCCTTCTGGCACGCGGACGACCACGAGAAGCGCTGGGACGGGATCCGTGACGCGGTCTCGGTCGTCGACTTCCTCGTCACGGCCGGCATCGCGGAGCCGGGCCGGCTGGCCGTCGCGGGCCGCTCCTACGGCGGCTACCTGACGAACGCGGTGCTCGCGTTCCACCCCGGGCACTTCGTGTGCGGCGTCGCGATCTGCGGCATGAGCGAGTTCGCGTCGTTCTTCCGCGAGACCGAGCCGTGGATCGGGCGCGCCTCGTACTCCAAATACGGGCATCCGGAACGCGACGCGGAGCTGCTGCGCGAGCTGTCGCCGATCCACCGCGCGGCCGACGTGCGCGTGCCGATGCTGTTCATCCACGGCGGCAACGACACGAACGTGCCGGTCGGGGAGTCGCCCCGCATGGCCGAGGCGCTGCGCGCCGCCGGGTCGCAGGCGCACACGCTCATCGTGCCCGGCGAGGGCCACGACTTCACCCGCCCCGAGAACCGCGCCCTGCTGGCCCACCGCCTCGCCGACTTCGTCGCCGAACATCTCCCGCCCGCCTGAGCCGAGCGCCCGACCCCCACCCCCAGATGGCCGAAGGCTGCCCTTTCAGTCGAGGGCTAGGGCTGGAGTAGGAGCCCTCGACCGAAAGGGCAGCCTTCGGCCGAGTTGGTGGGTGGGCGGGCGGCCCGGCGGGGACGTCGACCTTGTCGGTGGGGTCGCCTAGCCTGACGGTCATGTGCCGCAACATCCGCCAACTCCACAACTTCGCCCCGCCGGCCACAGCCGCGGAGATCGAGGCCGCCGCCACCCAGTTCGTCCGCAAGGTCGGAGGCGGTGCCCCGAGCAAGGCCAACGAGGCCGCCTACGCCCGCGCGATCGACGAGGTCAGCGCCACCGTCTCCCGGCTGCTGGACGAGATGGTCACCAGCGCCCCGCCGAAGGACCGCGAGGTCGAGGCCGCCAAGGCCAAGGCCCGCTCCCAGGCGCGCTTCTCCCGCTCCGCCTGAGCGGTCGGCGCCGATGGCCGACGACCTGGCGTTCGCGCGGTTGCCGCTGCGCCGCGTCGAACTCTCCGGGTACGCGGAGCCGGTGCCGCCCGACCGGTGGCCGGCGACGATTCCCGCGGTCGCGCAGCTGCTGCGCGACGGCCTCGACCTCGGCCCGGCGACCGTGCTCGTCGGCGAGAACGGCACCGGCAAGTCGACGCTCGTGGAGGCGGTCGCCATGGCGTTCGGCCTCAACGCCGAGGGCGGCTCGCCGGGCGCGATGCACCACACGGTCGACAGCGAATCGGGCCTGCACGAGGCGCTGACGTGCCGACGCGGCCCGGGCGCCTCGAAATGGGGCTTCTTCCTGCGCGCCGAGACCATGCACGCGTTCTTCACGTACCTACAGGACGACGTCGGCTTCGGCGAGCCGTTCCACACGATGAGCCACGGGGAGTCGTTCGTCGCGCTGCTCGACAGCCCGCGCTACCTGCGCCCCGGACTGTTCGTCTTCGACGAGCCCGAGTCGGCGCTGTCGTTCACCGCGCAGCTGCGGCTCATCGGCCAGCTCGGCGACCTCGTCGCCGACGGCGACTCCCAGGTGCTGCTGTCGACGCACTCCCCCGTGCTGGCGGCCCTGCCCGGCGCCCGCCTGCTCGAACTCGGCGACTGGGGCTGGCGCGAAACCACTTGGGAGGAGCTCGAACTCGTCGGCCACTACCGCAGCTTCCTCGACTCCCCCGAGCGCTACCTGCGGCACCTGCGGTGACGGCGACGCGGCCGACCGGGGAGCACCCGATCGGCCGCGCCGCCGCAAGGCCGCCGAACCGCGCGCGAGGTCCGGCCTCAGCCCAGGCCGGCCGGCTCCGACTCCCGGTACTTGTGGTGATACACGGGCACGCTGTAGCGCTCGCGCGCCTTGGCGACCGTGTCGTCGCGCAGCCACGCGGTCTGGGCGTCGGGGCCGGTGGCGATGACGATCGCGTCGGGCTTGAACGTCAGCGCCGCGCCGTCGAGGGTGGCCCGCACGTCGAACGGGCCGACCTCGCCGTCCGCGGTATAGCCGCGCTCGGCCAGCACCTGCAGGATCCGGTCGAGCCGACGCTGCGCGGCCGCCCGCGTCTCCTCGTCGATCCACACGGCACCGCTGGTCAGGGCCGTTCCGACCTCGACGGGGTTGGCCGGCACCGCGACGTAGAAGCTCGCCTGCGGGCCCGGCTGCACGCGGTCGATCTCCTCGACGAGCTCGGCGGAGGCGACGTCGGCGTTGGCGAGCACGAGGATGCGCTCGGCCTGGGCGTCGGGACCGACGACCGGCTCCTGGTCCTGGTACTCCTTGCGCGTGCGCACGACGAGGAAGAACACGATGAGCAGCGCGGCCCACGAGCCGAGCCCGAGGGTGATCTGCGACTGGGTCTCCGGGTCGAACACCATGAGCACCAGCACGCCGACCATGGCGACGATCGCGAGGATCGTGACGACCGGGAAGCCCCACATCTTGATCGGCATCTCCTCGTCGCGCGCGCGGCGGCGCAGGATGAACTGGCTCACGGCGATGAGGATGTAGACGAAGAGGATGACCGCCCCGGAGCTGTTGAGCAGGAACAGGAAGACGGTGTCCGGGGAGATGTACGCGGCGATGACGCACAGGAAGCCGACGACGGTCGACGACAGGATCGCCCACCGCGGCACGCCCTTGTCGGTCACCCGCAGCAGCGCCTGCGGGGCCTCCCGCCGCCCGGCGAGCACGAACAGCATGCGGCTCGCCGTGTAGAGACCGGAGTTCAGGCACGAGAGCACAGCGGTGAGCACGACCGCGTTCATGACGTGGTCGGCGTACGGCAGGCCCATCTCCTTGAACGCGCTGACGTACGGCGACTCCCCGAGCTCGGCCGAGTTCCACGGCAGGATCGTGCACAGCAGGAAGACGGAGCCGACGTAGAAGATGCCGATGCGCCACACCACCGAGTTGACGGCCTTGGTGACGCCGCGCACCGGGTCGTCGGACTCCGCGGCCGCGACGGTGGCGATCTCGGCGCCGACCATCGAGAAGATGACGACGACGATGCTCGAGAAGAGCACCGAGCCGCCGTTGGGCAGGAAGCCGCCGTGCGCGGTGAGGTTGGAGAAGTCCATCGGCTTGCCCGGCCACAGCCCGAACACGTAGGCCGCGCCGATGACGAGGAACAGGATGATCGTGACGACCTTGATGCCGGCGAACCAGTACTCGAACTCGCCGTAACTGCTCACCGAGAACAGGTTGGTCGCCGTCATCAGCGACATGAGCACGAGCGCGAAGATCCACAGCGGCACGCCGGGGATCCAGTACTGCAGCAGCTTGGCGCCGGCGACCGCCTCGAAACCGACGACGATCACCCAGAAGTACCAGTACAGCCAGGCCACCGAGAAGCCAGCCCAGTTGCCGAGGGCGGTGCGCGCGTAGTCGGCGAAGGAGCCGGTGCTGGGGTGCGCGGCGGCCATCTCGCCGAGCATCCGCATGACGAGGATGATGAGCCCGCCGGCCAGCGCGTACGTGATGAAGGCGGCGGGGCCGGCCTCGTTCATCACCGCCCCGGATCCGACGAACAGCCCGGCGCCGATGACGCCGCCGATCGCGATCATCGTCAGATGCCGTTGTTTGAGCCCGGGTCGTAGTTCAGCGGTCGCCACGGCGCCTCCTAGAGGGTTCAGGGCACAGGGGTGTGTGCGCGAGGAGCAGGACACCCGGGACGACGGGTGCGCACGGAAATGTAGGGCATCACACGGACTCCTGGGAATACCCGCCTGCGAACTGGACCGCCGCGAAACCCCGTGGAAACACGTAAGGCTCACCGACCACGGTGGAGAAACGGCGGCGACGAGCCGGCCGCCGGACCGAGACGATCGGCCGGGAACGCCTACGCGCGGCCATCCGTCCAACAGGCATGCGCCGGTTCCGGGTTGGCTGCGTCGTGGGAGGTCTCGTGGTTGCGCTCTCCGCCTGCGGCGGCACGCCCGAGGAGCCGGGTGGGCCGGCGTCCCCGCCCGCCGCACCGGCCACCTCGCCGGGCCCCCCGACTACCTCGGACACCCCAGACACTCCAGGCACCCCGGGCACGACGACCGGATCGCCTCGGTCCACCCCGGGTCAGTCCACCGGTTCGCCCACGTACCTGCCCTCCCCGGAGCCCGAACTCACCGTGCCCGGCACGCGGCTCGGGCGCCTCGAGCGGCTCACCGGCGTCGTCGGCCGCGGCGTCGAGCCGGGCTGCCGGCTCCTCACGCCGGCGAACGGGGGCCGGGCGCTGCTGCTGCTGGGCCAGGTCGACGACCAGCGCCTCGTCGACGGCGCGCGGGTCAC
>JBDIAM010000155.1:0-8166 GCA_039812445.1 Piscicoccus intestinalis
GCACGCCGCCAACCGCGCGCGCCGCCCGCCCCACGTCCCTGAAAACTGCGTGTCGCGGTGAGGACTGCGGCGCGGACCGCAGTTCTCACCACGACACGCAGTTTTCAGGGCGTTGGGGCAGGGGCGCCGGGGCATGAGAGGACCCCCCGCGCACCTGGAAGAGCTCACCTACCCTTGCTGCATTCCTGCCCTGGGGGAGTTCGGAGAGGTACCACCACGCGGGGGGCCGTCCCCACTGTAATCCAGCGCCGCAGCCGCGCCCAAGTCGCTCCCCCTCGCCGGCTCGCCGGGCCGACGCCGCCTCGCCGGCTCCGCCTCGACCAACCCGCCGCATCCGCACGTGAGCCTGTGCCGACCGACTGGACCGGGCGGCTGCCGCGGAGCCGGGCCCGCGGGGCTGGTCCCGCGGCAGCCGGCCGGTCCCGTCTCACCCGCCGAAACCGGCGTCTCACTCGGCGCCGGGGGCAAGGGGCGATTGGGAGCGGCGGTACCGGCTCGGGTACGATCCCCGACGGAGGATTCGCATAGTGGCCTAGTGCGCACGATTGGAAATCGTGTTGGGTTAACCACCCTCAGGGGTTCAAATCCCCTATCCTCCGCCAGACGCTGACAGGGGCGGGCTCACCGGATCACCGGCGAGCCCGCCCCTGTCGCGTGCGGCCTTACTTGCTCATGCCCGCCGTGAGCCCCGCGACGATCTGCTTGGTCGCGACGAGGAAGAGCACGACGAGCGGCACGGTCGCGATGACCAGGCCCGCGAATAGCGCCGACCAGTTCGTCGAGTACTCCCCGAAGAACGTCGTCAGGCCCACCGGCAGCGTGTACTTGCTCTCGGTGCGCAGCAGCACGAGCGGGAAGAGGAAGTCGTTCCAGATCGGCACGAACCGGAACACGACGACGGTCGCGATCGCCGGGCGCACGAGCGGCAGCATGATCGCGGTGAACATGCGCCACGACCCGGCGCCGTCGATGCGGGCCGCCTCCTCGAGCTCCAGCGGCAGCTGCCGGAAGAACGTCGTCAGCACGAACACCGAGAACGGCACCCCCGCCGCCGCGTAGACGAGCATGAGCCCGATGCGCGAGTCGATCAGGCCCATCCCGTCGAGGGTGTAGAAGATCGGCAGGATCGCCAGGTGGAACGGCAGCATGAGGCCGGAGAGGAAGACCGACTCCACGATCGCGAACACCCGGCCCCGCGCCCGCGCCAGCCCGTAGGCCGCCATCGTCGACACGACCGTCGAGAGCAGCACCGCCCCCGCGCTGACCGCCAGCGAGTTCACCAGGTACGTGCCGAAGCCGCCCTCGGTGAGCGCCACCCGGTAGCTCTCCAGCGACACCGGCCACGGCAGCCCGAGCGGCCGCGCGTACAGGTCGGCGGTCGTGCGCAGGCTCCCCGAGACCATGAGCACCAGCGGCAGCAGCGCCACCACCGCGTACGCCCACAGCGCCGTGCTGCCGACCACCCCGCCGACCGGACGCTGCCGCCCCCGGGTCGCGGAGTCGGGCCCGCCGGCTCGCGCGCCACGCGCACCCTCGGAGCCGGTCTCCCCTGCCACGCGCGCACCGCGCCCGAACGGCGTCCCGAACCGACCCGGCTCCGGCTCCCGCGCGTCCTGCGCCAGATGCGCCCGCACGCGCGTGCCGTCCGCGGTCATGCGCCGATCCGCTTCTCGACGCCGCGCAGCACGCGGGTGGCGAGCACGGCACCGCCGAAGATGACGATGAACAGCAGGGTCGCCATCGCCGACGAGGTGCCGATGGCGTTTGTCGCGCCGCTCTCGAACGCGGTGCGGTAGAAGAGCAGCGACATGAAGTCGGTGGCGCCGGCGGGGCTGCCCGTCGAGCCGCCGAGCGCGTACGGTAGCGCGAACGCCTCCATCGCCACGATGAACGTCAGCACGGAGACGGTGCCGATCGCCGGCACGAGCAGCGGCACGACGATCGAGAAGAACGTCTGTCGGTTGCTCGCGCCGTCGACGCGGGCGGCCTCGGTGAGCTCGTCGGGGATGCCGCCCATCGCGGCGCCGTAGAGCAGGATCGGGAACCCGATCCACTGCCAGGCCGACACGAGCACGACGACCCACAGCGCGGTGCGCGGGTCACCGAGCCACGGCAGCGCCCACGACTCCAGGCCCACCGCCCGCAGCAGCGCGTTGACCGGCCCGAACGTCGGCGACAGCAGCAGCGTCCACAGGTACCCGATGACGATCGGGCTCACGAGGTAGGGCAGCGTGTACAGCGTCTGCAGCGCCCGTCGTGTGCGAGTTCGGCGGTACAAGAGCCAGGCGATGCCCAGGCCGAGGGTGTTCTGCACGAGCATCGTGCCGGCGAAGAACACGAGGTTGTGCCCGAACGCGCGCGGCAGCTGGGTGGCGAACGGCTCGGCGGTGAACAGCAGCACGATGTTGTGCAGCCCGACGAAGTCGCCGCGTCGGGTGCCCTGCCACTCGAAGAAGGCGTACGAGAGGGCGGTGAGCATCGGGTAGAGGATGAACACCCCGAACAGCAGCATCGCGGGCGCGATGAACGCCCACCCGGCGCGCCGGCTCACCCGCTCAGCCCTGCGTGGCCGCGCCGCTCGACGCGCCACCCGAGCCGGGCGAGGGCGAGCCGCCCGAACCCGCGGGCGTGAACCAGGCCGAGAGGCCGGTCTGCAGGTCCTGGCTCACCTGCGCCGCGTTCTTCTTGCCGAGCAGCAGCTCCTGCACGCCGGCGCCGAAGACGTCGGTGCCGGTCGGGGTGCCGTACCGGAAGTCGGTGACGAGCAGGTACGGCGACCCGTTCGACTCCCCCCGCTTGGCCATCTCGGCGAGCAGCGGGTCGCTCGGCGTCACGCCCGGCACGGCGGAGATCTGCTTGAGGGTGTCGGCGACGAGCTGGCCGAACTCCGGGGTCGCGGTCCACTGCACGAGCTGCATCGCGAGGTCCTGCTGGCCCCCCTTCGCGGAGACGGCGAACGCACCGTCGGCGTACGTCGGGGTCGTCGTCGCGGAACTCGGGGAGCCGGTCGGCGCGGGCACCTCGAACGTGCCGATCTGCAGCTGCGGGTTCTGCTTCTGGAAGAAGCCGAGCTCGAACGAGCCGCCGGGGAACATCGCGGCCTGCCCGGAGGTGAACAGCACCTGCGCGTCGGTGTAGGCGACGCCGACCGCGTTGTCCGGCAGGTACGACTTCAGGTCGGCGAGCACCTGCACCGAGGCGACCCAGTTCGGGTCGGTGAAGGTGGTGGCGCCGCTGACGACGTCCTTGGCGAACTGCCCGGCGCCGAAGCGGGGCGCGGCGAGCGCCTCGTGCACGATCGGCAGCGTCCACGCGTCCTTGGCGCCGACGGCCAGCGGGGTGACGCCCGCGTCCTTGAGCGTCTTGTTGACGGCGAGGAACTCGTCCCACGTCGTCGGCGGCTTGAGGTTGTGCTGCTCGAACAGCGCCTTGTTGTAGAACATCTGGATCGTCTGGCGGGCCAGCGGCACCGAGTAGATCTTGCCGTCGGCCTTGCCCTTGGCGCTCGCCACGACCGTGGGGTCCCAGGAGTTGAGGTCGACCTTGCCGTCGAGCGGCACGAGGGCCTGCGAGGCGATCGTCGGCTGCAGCTGGCCGTAGGAGCGCACCTGCGCGACGTCGGGCCCGCCGCTGCCGGTCAGGCCGGTGGTGAGCACCTGGTTGTACTCGGTGTTCTTGAAGGCCCGGAAGTTCACGGTCACCCCGGGGTGGGCCTTCTCGAAGACGTCGAAGATCTGGTTGTAGGCGTCGACGTCCTCGGTGCGCCACGACCAGACGGTCAGGGTCTGGCCGCCGTCGGCGGTGGAGCCCGACGAGGAGTCGGCGGAGGGGGCGCAGGCGCCGACCGCGAGGGTCAGTACGGCGAGCGGGGCGGCCAGCAGGAGCCGGGCGGACCGGCCGCGGCGGTCGACCTGACGGGGGGCGCGAGGGTGAGGGGTCATGACGACTGCTCCTTGGGCGAACTCGGGCGGCCCCGGTGGGTCGATTGGCGCCACGTTACTTTTGTGCGCCCCGGGGATCAATCATGTGAACCGATAACTATGGCCGTGTCGTGACTTTTCTTCGCACACTGCTGTGTGTGTTCGCGTGGAGACCGAACCGCCCCGGGCGCCAACGACGCTGGTCATCAGGCGGAGGGCTCGGCGCTGTCCGGCGCGACGCGGTGCCGCTGCACCGCCTCCCTCGTCGAGGAGACGGCCCGCTGAGCGGCGGTGATGTCGTGGTGGGCCACGGCGATGTAGAGGCAGTCGACGACGAACAGCCCCGCGATGCGGCTGGCGGTCGCGCCGGCCCGCACCTGGGTCTCGCGCGCCGCGGTGACGAGCACCCGGTCGGCCGCGCGGGCCAGCGGGGAGCGCGGGAAGTTCGTCAGCGCGACGGTCAACGCGCCCTGCTCCCGCGCGACCCCGAGCTCCTCGAGGGTCTCGTGGGTGGTGCCGGAGTGCGAGATCCCGATCGCCACGTCCTGCGGCCCGTGCAGCGCGGCCGACGCCAGCGCGAGGTGCGGGTCGCCGCTGGCCACGGCGAACAGCCCGATGCGCTGCAGCTTGTGCTGCAGGTCGGCCGCGACGAGGGCGCTCGCCCCGTGCCCGTAGATCCCGATCCGCCGGGAGCGGGCGACCCGCCCCGCGACCTCCTCGAGCACCTGCCGGTCGAGGTGCTCGGCCGTGTCCTCCAGCGCCGAGACCTCGGCGTACGCGATCTTCGCGACGACGTCGTCGAGCGTGTCGTCGGGGCTGATGTCGCTCGACGGCGCCTCCCGCAGGCGCGGGCTCGCCCCCTCCTCCGCGAGCGCCAGCCGCAGCTGCGGGTAGCCCGGCAGCCCGATCCGGCGGCAGAACCGCAGCACGGTCGTCTCGGAGGTGCGCGCGGCCACGGCGAGCTCGCTGATCGTCATCGCGGCGGTGGCCCGGGCGTCGGAGAGCACCTGCTGAGCCACCCGGTCCTCCGCCGGAGACAGCGTCGGCCGCAGGCCCGCGACGTGCACCAGCAGGCGCGGGGTGCGCGTCGACTCCGAGCCGGTGCGCTCCGTCGCCGGGCTGGTCGGGCCCGCCGGGGTCGCCGGGCCCGCCGGGCCCGCCGGGGTCGCCGGGCTGGTCGGGCTGGCCGGGCTCGTCGGGTCCGCCGGAGCTACCGGCTCCGCCGGGACCTGCGGGTCCGTCGGATTCGGCAGGTCGGACCCGGGGCGTGCGGGGTGCTCGTCGTGCGTGCTCACCGCCCCACCGTAGGGCGACATCGGCTCGCATTTCGGCTACTCGCGCCAGGTACGCGCGGTGATTTCCGGCCGGGCGAAGGCGGGGGCGGCGGCCGGCGAACCGCATCGTCAGTGGTCGGCCGGGGTCCACCCCGAGACCTCCAGGGAGTCCGGATCGCGTTCGACGGCAAGCAGTTCGGCGCCCGTAGCGGTGGTCACCCGGATGTCGTCGAGGTACACGCCGCGGCCGAGCACCGACTCGTCGGTCGTGTGCCGCCAGCGCACGAGCTGGGCGCCGGGCGGCAGCGTCGCGGTGCCCCGCTGCCACGTGCGGGTGCCGCGCGCGGAGCCGAGATCGCCGCTGACCTCCAGGCGCCGGCCGGGCTCGCGCAGCTGCGTGGTCAGCGGCCGCCACGTCGCGCCGTCGTCGTCGGATCGCTCGAGCACGTAGCGGTCGTCGACGTCGTTGGCGATGAACGTCGCGAACGACAGCCGCGCCCCGGAGGCGGGCACGTCGACGGACAGCGTGGCGGTCGCCTCGACCCCGTCCTCGCCACCGGCGCGCAGGGCGGTGGCGCCGGCCCGCGGGGTGACCGGCAGCGCGTCGGCGAGCCCGGAGGCGAGGATGCGGCGGGCGGGGTTGATCGTGCCGCGGGTGCGGGTGGGGTGCACGCGGTTGGTGAGCAGGATCGCGAACGAGCGCGACGCCGGGTCGATGACCATGCTCGTGCCGGTGAAGCCGGTGTGCCCCGCGGTGTGCGGCCCGGCCAACCCGCCCATGTACCAGGTCTGGTCGAGTTCGACGCCGAGTCCGTGGCCGTCGCCGGGGAATTCGGGGGTCTGGTTGCGCAGCATGGCGCGCACGGTGGCGGGCGCGAGAATGCGCGCGCCGTCGTAGCGGCCCCCGTTGAGCAGCGTCTGCGCGAGCACCGCGAGGTCGTCGGCCGTGGCGAAGACGCCCGCGTGCCCGGCGACGCCGCCGAGCGAGGCGGCGTTCTCGTCGTGCACCTCACCGCGAACGACCCCGCGGCCGAGCGCGGCGTCGAACTCGGTGGCGGCGACCCGGGGCAGCTCGCTCGGGTCGGGGTTGAAGCCGGTGTCGGTCATCCCCAGCGGCGCGGTGATCCGCTCCCTGAGCAGCTCGTCGAGCGGGGAGCCGGTGCGCCGCTCGAGCAGCACGCCGAGCGTGATGAGGTTGAGGTCGCTGTAGACGTACCGCGTGCCCGGCGGGTGCTTCAGGGGGTGCGCGAGCACCCCGGCGATCCGCGACGCCTTGTCGGGGTACAGCTTCCACAGCGGGATGAAGGGCTCGAAACCCGAGGTGTGCGTGAGCAACTGGCGCACGGTCACGCGCTCTTTGCCGGCCGCGGCGAACTCCGGCAGGTACGCCGCGACGGGAGCGTCGAGGTCGAGGCCGCGTTCGGCCTCCTGCATGACGAGGATCGAGGTGAACACCTTGCTGATCGAGGCGAGGTCGTAGATCGTGTCGTCGCGGGCGGGCACCCGGCGGTCGGCGGGCAGCAGGGTGCCGTCGGCGTCGGAGTAGCGCACCGCCTCCCCGCTGGCCTGGCGGGCGACGATCCGGCCGCGCGCGCCGAGGAGCGCGACCGACCCGGGGTACAGGGGCGCGCCGCTGGGGCCGGGTTCGGTCTCCAGGGCGCGCAGCCTCGTCAGCGCGGCCTCGATGGGTTCGCCGCGCAGCCCGAGGTCGGCGGGCCGGCCCTCGCGCAGGCGGCGCACGCTCGCGAAGCCCGCGTACGGCTCGTCGTATCCGCGCACGCTCACCCCCGCAGCCTGCCCCGCCGCGCGATTCGCGTGCTCGCCGGCGCGCGCGAGCGCGCCGTCGGTGAGGGTGACGGCGAGCGCGGAGGCCAGGCCCGCGCAGAGCAGTGCCGCGGCGGCGCGATGGGTTCGCATGTGGCGCCTCAGCGGTACAACAGGTGCGGTCGGCGGGCCCGCTCGAAGGCGGCGAGCTCGTCGCGCCAGGCGGCGAGGCATTCGTCGGCGGAGGCGCCGGAGTCGACCATCGTGCGTAGCCGCGCGGAGCCGGACAGCTTGTCCACCCAGTACGGCCGGGCGGCGTCGTAGGAGTCTGCGCGCCAGGCGAATCCGGGGTAGAGCCGCTTCGCCTCGACGAGCATGTGCGCGGCGACGGCGATGGCGTCGACGCGGTCGCGGTCGGTGATGTGCACCTGCACGCCGCCGCACACCGCGTCCTTGTGCTTGCCGAACGTCGGGGTGAAGTAGGCCTCGCGTAACCGCACGCCGCGCAGCCCCCGGTCGTTGAGGGCGGCGGCCCAGCGGTGGTCGACGAACGGGGCGCCGATGAGTTCGAACGGCCGGGTCGTGCCGCGGCCCTCCGAGAGCACGGTGCCCTCGAACAGCCCCGTGCCCGGGTAGAGCAGCGCGGTGTCGGGCGTCGGCATGTTCGGGCTCGGCATGACCCACGGCAGGCCGGTGTCGGCCCACAGGTGCCGCCGGCGCCAGCCGGAGGCGACCACGACGTCGAGCTGCGGCACCCTCGGCGCGCCGTCCTCCTTCGGCAACAGCTCGGCGTTGAAGAACCGCGCGAGCTCCCCGACGGTCATGCCGTGCTGCATCGCGATCGGCTTCAGGCCCACGCCGGTGGCGTACGCGGCGGTGAGCATGGGGCCGCGGGCGGCGCCGCCGACGGGATTGGGGCGGTCGAGCACGACGAACCGGAGCCCGAGCCGGGCCGCCGCATGCATCGCGTGGTACATCGTCCACACGTAGGTGTAGAAGCGCGCGCCGACGTCCTGGATGTCGAAGACGACGGTCTCGACGCGGGCCTCGCGGAACCGGGCCTCGAGGTCGGTGGCCTTGGCGCCGTAGGCGTCATAGACGGTCAGGCCGGTGCGCGGGTCGGTCGAGGTGCCCTCGCTGGCACCGGCCTGCGCCGTGCCGCGGAACCCGTGCTCGGGCCCGAACACCCCGGCGATCGTCACGCCCGG
>JBDIAM010000156.1:0-8142 GCA_039812445.1 Piscicoccus intestinalis
CCGCTCGTCGACGCCCGCGAGATCGGGCTCCCCGCGCCGCACGCGGTGCAGCACCGCCTCCAGCGGGCCCTTGCCGAACGGCGGCCGCCCGGTGGCCGCGAAGAGCAGCGTGGCCGCCCACGCGAACCAGTCGGTGGAGGCGTCGACGGGATGCCCGTCGAGCAACTCCGGAGACAGATACCCCGGCGTTCCCATGACGAGCCCCGTGCTCGTCAGCCGCGCCTCGTCGGCGACGTGGGCGATGCCGAAGTCGATGACGACCGGCTCGCCGTGCGGCATGAGCACGTTGCCGGGTTTGAGGTCGCGGTGCACGACGCCCGCCGCGTGGATCGCGCCGAGCGCCTCCGCCAATCCCCGTCCGAGCCGGGCGAGTCCGTCGGCGCCCATCGGCCCGTGGCTCGCGACCCACGAATCCAGCGGGTCACCGGGCACGTAGCGGGTGACGACGTACGGGCGCGGGCCCTCGGGGTCGGCGTCGAGCACCGGCGCCACCCGCGGGTGCTGCACGCGACGCAGGGTCGAGACCTCCCGCGCGAGCCGGGCCCGGGCCACCGCGTCGTGCGCGACGTGATCGCGCAGCACCTTGATCGCCACCGCGCGGCCGCGCTCGTCGAGCGCCAGGTGCACGACCCCCATGCCGCCCTCGCCGAGGCGCTGCACGAGCCGGTACGGTCCCAGCCACTGCGCGGGCTGCTCGTCCCCCGACTCCCGCGGCACCGCGCCGAGCACCTCCGTCGGATCATGTCGGAACGGCGCGTGCGCGCCCCGCCCGCGCTGTTCCTGCGGCACGCTGCTCACATCCACCCCTTGCAGACTTGCTGACCCCGCCGCGGTCGCGGCGAAGCGCCGATCCCATAGGACCGTCCACGAACAGGACGATTCACATCCCGTCGACGGTTCCGGCACGGATCTGGCCGCGTCAGGGTAGACCGCGCGCCCGAGCCCTACCTGAAAACGGGCCGGGCACGCCGATATCCGCGGACGTCGGTGCAGGTCCACGGGGCTCTGCCCCGGTTCCCGGGCGCTCCGGGACGGCCGCACCTAGGATGAAAACGCCATCTTTCGCCCTCCGAGGAGTTGAGCTCTTGTCATGAGCGAAGAGACGTACTCGTTCGTCATCGCCGCCAACCGACTGCCGGTCGACCGGGTCACAGGAGACGACGGACAGGACGAGTGGCGTCGCAGTCCGGGCGGCCTGGTCACCGCCATGGACTCGGTCATGCGGGGGCGGGAGGGCGCCGCGTGGGTCGGCTGGGCCGGTGAGGCCGGCGAGGCCCCCGAGCCGTTCGAGGACTCCGGGATGCATCTGCACCCGGTCGCCCTGTCGGAACAGGAGGTCGCCGAGTACTACGAGGGCTTCTCCAACGACACCCTGTGGCCGATCTACCACGACGTCATCGTGCCGGCCACCTTCCACCGCCGCTGGTGGGACGCCTACCGCAAGATCAACGAGCGGTTCGCCCAGGCCGTCGCCCAGGTCTGCGACGAGGGCGCCACCGTGTGGGTGCACGACTACCAGCTGCAGCTCGTGCCGAAGTTCCTGCGCAAGCTGCGCCCCGACCTGCGCATCGGCTGGTTCAACCACATCCCGTTCCCGCCGGTCGAGCTGTTCGCCCAACTCCCCTGGCGCGGCCAGATCATCGAAGGCCTCCTCGGCGCCGACTACCTCGGCTTCCAGCGCGCCGCCGACGCCGGCAACTTCTTGCGCGCCACCCGCCAGCTGCGCGGGCTGTCTACGCGCCGCGACATCGTCAAGAGCCCCGACGACGGACGGTGGGTGCGCGCCAGCGCCCTGCCGATCTCCATCGACTTCGCCGACCTCGACGGGCTGGCCCGCCAACCCGAGGTCATCGAGCGCTCCCGCGAGATCCGCGCCCAGCTCGGCGACCCGGAGGTGCTCATGCTCGGTGTCGACCGGCTCGACTACACCAAGGGCATCCGGCACCGGCTCAAGGCCTACCAGGAACTGCTCGACGACGGGCACTACTCCCCACCCGACGTCGCCCTCGTGCAGGTGGCCGTGCCCAGCCGCGAGCGCGTCGCCGCCTACCGCCACCTCAAAGACCAGATCGAGGGCACGGTCGGCAGCATCAACGGCGAGTACTCCACCGTCGGCGCCTCGGCGGTGCACTACCTGCACCAGTCGTTCGACCGGGCCGAGATGGCGGCGATGTTCTCGGCGGCCGACATCATGCTCGTCACGCCCCTGCGCGACGGCATGAACCTCGTCGCCAAGGAATACGTCACCTGCCGCCACGACCTCGGCGGAGCCCTCGTGCTGTCCGAGTTCACCGGCGCCGCCCACGAACTCACCGCCTCCTTCCTGCACAACCCGCACGACATCCAGGGGTTGAAAGACACGATCCGCCGGGCCGTCGAGGCCCCGACGGTCGAGAAGCGGCGCCGCATGCGCTCGCTGCGGCGCCGGGTGCGCGAGAACGACGTGCAGCACTGGGCCGAGCGCTTCCTGCAGGCCCTGGAGTGCGCGCCCGAACGCCCCACGGGCTCCTCGTAACCGGGCCGCCCGATCGGTTCATCGACCCGCATCGACAGGAGACCGACATGCTGCCCCGCGACCTGAGCGCCGCCCTGACCACCGCGGCCCGGCGCGACATCGTGCTGCTGGCCAGCGACTTCGACGGCGTGCTCTCGCCGCTGCAGGACGACCCGCTCGCGTGCCGCCCGGTGGCCGGTTCCATCGAGGCGCTGCGCTCCGTCGCCGACGAGCCGGGCACGA
Organism: Piscicoccus intestinalis; assembly: GCA_039812445.1. Taxonomy (GTDB): domain Bacteria; phylum Actinomycetota; class Actinomycetes; order Actinomycetales; family Dermatophilaceae; genus Kineosphaera; species Kineosphaera intestinalis_A. The sequence continues at coordinate 2,738 of JBDIAM010000156.1, forward strand.
CCGCCGCGCTCGTCTCCGGCCGCGACCGCCAGACCCTGTCGGCGATCTCCGGAGTCGGTGAGCTCGCCGACGACCCGATCATCCTCATCGCCAGCCACGGCAGCGAGAGCTCGCGGCCCGACCTCGTCGTTCCCGCCGACCTCGACGAGACGCGGCAGACCCTCCTGACGCGGCTGCGCGAGGGACTCGACGAGGTGGCCGCCGGCCACCCGGGCGCCCGCGTCGAGGTGAAACCGGCGTCGGTCGTGCTGCACACCCGCGGCATCGACCCCGCCGTCGCCGCCGCCGCCCACCGCGCCGGACAGGCCCTGGCGGACGGCCTGACCGGCACCCACGTCATGGCCGGCAAGGACGTGCTCGAGCTGGGCGTCGTCGAGATGAGCAAGGGCGTGGCGCTCACCCAGCTGGCCGGCTCCCTCGGCGCCGACGCGACGATCTACTTCGGCGACGACGTCACCGACGAGAAGGCGTTCGCGATGATGGCCCCCGAGCGCGGCGACGTCTCCGTCAAGGTGGGGGCCGGCGAGACGGTCGCCGCCTACCGCGTCGACGGCATCCCGCAGGTCGTCGAGGCGCTGGCGCTGTTCGCCCGCGAGCGCACGAGCCGCGGCTAGCCGCGACTAGCCCCTCGCGCCGGGCGGGGCCGTCGCGCCGGGCGGGGCGGTCGAGCCGCGCACGACGAACTCGCTGCGGAAGACGAGCTCGGCGCGCGCCGCGGGGCGGCCGAGGATCTCGTCGAGCAGCGCCGCCACCGCCGCGTGCGCGATGCCCGCCACGTCCTGACGCACGGTGGTCAGCGGCGGGTCCGTGAACCCCATGAGCAGCGAGTCGTCGTAGCCGACGACCGAGACGTCGTCGGGCACCCGCAGCCCGCGGGCACGGGCCGCCGCGACGGCGCCGAGCGCCATGAGGTCGCTGGCACACACGACCGCCGTACAGCCGCGCTGAAGCAGCACGTCGGCCGCCTCCGCGCCGCCCTCGACGCTGAACAGGGTCTCGGCCACGAGCTCCTCGACGTCTCCCTCCCCCGCGTGCTGCGCCATGGCCTGGCGGAACCCGGTGAGCTTGCGCCACGCCGGCACGAACCGCAGCGGCCCGGTGGCCAGGCCGATGCGCCGGTGCCCGAGCCCCACGAGGTGCTCGATCGCCTGGGTCATCGCCCCGATGTCGTCGTCGCTGACGAACGGCGCGTCGATGCCCTCGCGGTAGCCGTTGACGCACACGATCGGCAGCGAGCGCTCGCGCAGCCGCTCGTACCGGTCGATTCCGGTCGTGGAGTCGGCGTGCAGGCCGGAGACGAAGATCATCCCGGAGACCCCGCGCTCCCCGAGCATCTGCACGTAGTCGTCCTCCTCGACGCCACCGGGTGTCTGGGTGCACAGGATCGGCGTGTAGTCGCGCCTGGTCAGCTCGTCCTCCATGGCCTGCACGTAGGCCGGGAACACCGGATTGGTCAGTTCGGGCACGACGAGGCCGACGAGCCCGACGCTCGCGCGGCGCAGCTTGGGCGGCCGGTCGTAGCCGAGCAGGTCGACGGCCGCCAGCACCGCCGTCCGTGTGCTTTCCGACACACCGGGTTTGGCGTTGAGCACCCGGCTCACGGTGGCCTCGGAGACCCCGGCGCGGGCCGCAACGTCGGCGAGTCGTGGTGCGCGCATGGGTTTCTCCTGCTGGTGGGCCGTCCGTCGCTGGTCGGCGGGCTAGGCGCAGCATCCCGCACGAGGGCCGGAGGCGCAACCGGCTTGCACATTTCTTGCTGCAAGAAGTGGCGCAAGTGGGCGTGCAAGATCTTGCAGGAATGCTACTGTCGTCTCCCACAGACGAGGTTACTCGCCGGTCACCTGGGTGCCGTGCGCCCACGTCCCGACGCGACACACGAGGAGCTCATCGCCATGCGACGAAGCATGCAGGCCACCGCCCTGATGACCACCGCCCTACTCGCCCTCACCGCCTGCGGCAGCGGCGGTGGATCGGGCGCGTCCCAACCCCAGGAGCAGCAGACCGCGTCGGCCACGACCGCCGACCCGTCCTCGGTCTCCGGCGAACTGACGTGGTGGGACACCTCCGACGCCGCCAACGAGGCGCCGGTGTTCAAGCAGATGATCGCCGAGTTCAACAAGACGTACCCGAACGTCAAGATCAACTACCAGTCGGTGCCGTTCGCCGAGGCGCAGAACAAGTTCAAGACGGCCGCCGCCGCCAAGTCCGGCGCACCCGACATCCTGCGCGCCGAGGTCGCCTGGGTGCCGGAGTTCGCCTCCCTCGGCTACCTCTACAAGCTCGACGGCACGAGCCTGACGCAGGACATGGACGACTGGATGACGGCCCCCAAGGGCTCCACCCAGTTCAACGGCGGCACCTACGGCGTGCCGCAGGTCACCGACACCCTCGCCCTGCTCTACAACAAGAAGCTGCTCAACGACGCGGGCGTGCAGCCGCCGAAGACGTGGGACGAGATGAAGACCGCCGCGGCGACGATCAAGTCCAAGACCGGCAAGGAGGGCGCGTACCTCAACCCGGCCGGCTACTACCTGCTGCCGTTCATCTACGGCGAGGGCGGTGACCTGCTCGACGTCGCGAACAAGAAGATCACCGTCAACGCGGCCCCGGCGGTCGCGGGCGTCACGAAGGCCCAGGAGCTGCTCGCCGCCTCCGGCTTCGTCAAGCCGCCGGCGACCGAGGCGTACACGGCGATGACCGACGCGTTCAACGCCGGCAACGTCGGCATGATCCTCCAGGGTCCGTGGGAGGTCGCCGGCATCACCAAGGCCAAGGGCTTCGGGGGCGCGGAGAACCTCGGCGTCGCCCCGGTGCCCGGCGGGTCGCAGCGCGCCGGTGGCCCCGTCGGCGGTCACGACTACGTCGTGTACTCCGGCATGGACGAGTCGAAGGCCGACGCCGCGATGGCGTTCATCTCGTTCATGTCCAGCGCCGACACCCAGGCGAAGATCGCCGACCAGCTCGGCCTGCTGCCCGCCCGCACCTCGGCCTACGACAAGGTGACCAACCCGATCATCAAGGAGTTCCAGCCGGCGATGGACGTCGCCGTCGAGCGCGCGTGGATCCCGCAGGGCGGTCAGCTGTTCGGCCCGCTCGACCAGGCCGCGACCAAGCTCATGGTCAACCGCGCCAACCCGCAGGCCACGCTCGACGAGGTCGCCCAGAAGTACAAGTCCGAGGTCGTCACCGACTACACCCTCGACTGATCAACCGTCCCGGCCCGACGCGATCCCCCCTGGCGTCGGGCCGGGGCCCCGTCCGCCCCGGAGGGCACTCATGAATCGGGTCCGTGCGCTGTGGAGCAAGCACTGGTACGCCTGGGCGTTCGTCGCACCGGTCGTCATCGTGCTCGCGGTGCTGGTCTTCTACCCCCTGGTCCAGGGCATCTGGCAGTCGTTCACCAACCTCACCGAGGCCAACCAGGCCGCCCAGATCTGCGAGCGCACGCTCGGCGGCGGGCAGACCTGCGTACCGAACCCCGACCAGGCCCGCTTCGTCGGCCTGCAGAACTACGTCGACCTGCTCACCGGGCGCGTCGGGGAGTTCTGGCACCAGCTGACGATCACCCTCATCTGGACCGCCAGCTGCGTGTTCCTGCACTACACGCTCGGGCTCGGCCTGGCCGTGCTGCTGCACCGCGAGATGCGCTTTCGCAGCATCTACCGCGTGCTGCTCATCCTGCCGTGGGCCGTGCCGGCGTTCGTCTCGGCGTTCGCGTGGAAGTTCATCTACGACCGCGACGCCGGCGTCATCAACGCGGTGATCCGCGCGTTCGGCGGGCAGAGCATCGACTTCTTCGACAGCGTGCCCAAGGCGCTGGCCGCGGTCATCGCCGTCAACGTCTGGCTCGGCGTGCCGTTCATGATGGTCGCCCTGCTCGGCGGGCTGCAGTCGATCCCCGGCGAGCTCTACGAGGCCGCCGAGATGGACGGCGCCTCCCCGTGGCAGCGGTTCGTCAACGTCACGCTGCCCGGGCTGCGGCCGGTGTCGAACTCGGTGATCCTGCTCGGCACGATCTGGACCTTCAACATGTTCCCGATCATCTTCCTCGTCAGCCGCGGCGGCCCCGCCGGCGGCACCGAGATCCTCGTGACCGGCGCCTACCGCGCCGCGTTCGAGGGCATCCGCAACTACGGGTTCGCCGCCGCCTACGGCGTCGTCATCCTGTCGATCCTCGTGCTCTACTCCATGGTCTACAAGCGGGTGCTGTCCCGTCAGGGAGAGGTGTGGTGAGATGACCCAGCCCGGCATCACGCAACCGGCCGCGCTCGGCGGAGCCGGACCGGCTCCGGCGCCACACGACGTCGCCGCCGCACCGGCGGCGCAGGGCGCACCCGGGCGACCCGGCTCCTTCGGGAGGCTGACCCGGCACCGCCGCGGGCACCGCTCCCCCGCCGCCTCGATCGGGCTGCACGCGGTGCTCATCGTCGCCAGCCTCATCGCGGTCTTCCCGATCGCGTGGATCGCGCTCGCGTCGGTCAAGCCCGCCGGCGAGATCGCCTCCCTCGGGGTGCCCTCGAGCATCACGCTGGAGAACTACCAGCGGCTGCTGACCTCCACCGACTTCGTCACGTGGTTCCGCAATTCGGTCGTCGTGGCGGCGTTCACGATGATCATCGGGATCACCATGTCGGCCACGGCCGGGTACGCGATCTCGCGGTTCAACTTTCCGGGCAAGCGCTCGCTGATGTGGACCTTCCTCATCACGCAGATGTTTCCGGTGTCGATCCTCATCGTGCCGATCTACACGATCATGAGCCGGCTCGGCCTCATCAACACCCACGTCTCGCTCGTCATCGCCTACTGCACGATCGCGGTGCCGTTCTGCACGTGGATGCTCAAGGGCTACGTCGACTCGATCCCCCGTGAGCTCGACGAGGCCGCCGCGGTCGACGGGCTCGGCCCGTGGGCCACGTTCTGGCGGGTCATCCTGCCGCTGGCCCGCCCGGGCCTGGCGGTCACCGCGTTCTACACCTTCCTCACCGCGTGGGGCGAGGTCGCGTACGCCAGCGCGTTCATCAACACCGACAACCGCTACACGCTCGCCTACGGCATGCAGATCTTCGTGCCCCGGCCACCGGCGCTGCCGCACTGGGATCTGCTCACCGCGGCGGCCGTGCTCATCACGATCCCGGCGGGCATCGTGTTCTTCTTCGCCCAGCGCCACCTCGTCGCCGGGCTCACCGCCGGATCGACCAAGGGCTGAGATGTGGCGCTGATCGGTGTGTCGCGCAACGAGCAGCTTGCACGACACACCTGGCAGCGGCGAAAGTAGCCCTTACGCCCCGACGACGGGGCTCTTCGTTCGTCGCGACGCGGCGAACGCCGCCTTTACAACGGATCGTCCGGCACGTTCCTGCCGGTGAAGGAAAGGACAACGACGTCATGGCTACGGTCAAGTTCGA
>JBDIAM010000157.1:0-8139 GCA_039812445.1 Piscicoccus intestinalis
GGGCGTGCGCGGCGAGCGCACGCGCGAGCCCGGCGTCCGGGCCGCTGCCGGCGTCGACGAGGTGGCCGAGCCGGGCGTCCTCGTCGTCGGTGAGCCCGGCGGCCCGGCGGTGCAGGTCACGAATGCGCGCGGGCCCGGCGAGGTCGCGCACCGCGGCGCCGGTCATGGGATGGCTCAGATCCAGCCGCACGCGACCCCGACCGCCGACGGCCCGGGCCAGGGCGAGGTCGACGAGCTCGTCGGCCGCCGCCTCGGCAGACGTCGTAGCGGCCGATGAATCGGCGTCCAGCGCGAGGCCGGCGGCCGCGCCGAGGTCGGTGGGCGCAGGCAGCACGGCCAGCGTCTCCAGCAGGAGCCAGCCCGCCCGGGTCATCCGTGGCCGCAGGCCCTGCAGGTGGGCCCGGTGCCGCGCGGTCGAGGGCAGCCTGGGGTGCCGCTCGAGCCAGCACGCGGGCGGCGCCTCGCGAGCGAGATCGAGCAGGTCGCCGGGAAAGCCGTGCGTGAGTTCGTGTGCCGCCCGCACCGCCTCGTCGGTGGCCCGCGGGATGCGTGCGCGAATCAGCTCGGCGGCCGCGTCCGGCGCCAGACCCGCCAGCACGAGCCGATGAGTCACGGGCAGTTCCACGCGCGGCTCGGGCCGGGCGACGAGCAGGAGCCGGGGTCGCTGCGGCAGCAGGAGGGTCGCGGCGTGCGTCGCCGCCAGTTCCTCGGGGTCTGCGTCGTGCGCGGCCTCGACGACGACGAGCCGCACCGGCTCCGCGCGCCATAGGGCGGCCAGATCGGCGGCGGCCGCTGCGCTGCCCGTCGGGCCGGATGGGTCGAGCGCCAGGCCCCACTGGGCGAGCAGCGGCGCACCGACCGACCCCACCGCCGTGCGAATCGCCTCCGGCGGCAAAGCCAGTCGGCGCAGGGCCGCCGCGACGAGGGTGCTCTTGCCGACCCCGGCCGGCCCCTCCACGACGATCGCGGAGGGGCCGGAGCCGGTGGCGTCGAGCCGCTCGAGCAGCTCGGCCAGCTCGGCCAGCTCGCGCGAGCGGCCGAGCATCGCCTCGTCGCGACCCGGGTTCATCGCGTCACAGTAACCGCGACCGGCCGGGCCGACCTCGTGCGCACGGCTCAGCCGAGGTCGCCGCCGGCGACCGGGAGCACGGTGCCGGTGATGTAGCTGGCCTCGTCGGAGGCGAGGAAGCACAGCGCGGCGGCCTGCTCGTCGAGGGTGCCGTAGCGCTTGAGCAGCGAGGAGTCGACGGTCTGGTCGACGATCGCCTGGTACCAGCCCTGCTCGGTCTCGCCCTGCGGGCCGGGGCCCCGCGGGATCCGCCGCGGCGGCGCCTCGGTGCCGCCGGGAGCCGTGGCGACGACGCGAATCCCGTAGGGCGCCAACTCGAGCGCCAGCGATGCCGTGATCGCGTTGACCCCGCCCTTGGCCGCCGAGTACGGCACCCGGTGCACGCCGCGGGTGGCCACGGACGAGACGTTGACGATGGTGCCGCTGCCCTGGGCGACCATCTGCTGCGCGGCCGCCCGGCAACCCCACAGCGTCGGGTACAGCGACCGGTCGATCTCGGCCTCGATCTGCTCCGGCGGGTACTCGTGGAACGGCTTGGCCCAGATCGTGCCGCCGACGGTGTGGATCGCGACGTCGAGGCGGCCGAACTGCTCGACGGCCGCGCGCACCGCCCGCGACGCGCCCTCGTAGGTCTCCAGGTCGGCGACGACGGGCGCCGCGGGGCGGGCGGCGCTGCCGAGCTCCTCGGCGAGCGCGTCGACGAGCTCGCTGCGGTCGGCGAGCACGACCCGGCCGCCCTCGGCGCTAATCCGGCGGGCGGTCTGCTCGCCGATGCCCTGGGCCGCGCCGGTGACGAGCACGACCTTGCCGTCGAACCGACCGGGCGTGATGAACGCCGGGGTCGCCCGCCGCGCAGCGTCGTTCATCGCCCGACGCATCGTCGCCTTGCTGCGCTCGGCGTGGTCGACGATCAGCTCGCGCACGAGGTGGGCGTCGCCCTTGACGAACGCCTCGACGATGTCGATGTGATCCTGCGCGACGCGATGGTCGCACCACGTGGCGTTGCGCAGCACCCGCTCCATGTGGCCTTTCACCCCGAGCACCCGATACGCCTGCAGCAGATGCTCGTTGCCGGTCAGCGAGAACAGGTACTCGTGGAAGGCCGCGTTCGTCTCGGTGTAGGCGGCCGCGTCGGCGAACGTCTCGCCGTCGACATAGGGGACCGTCGCGTCGGCGAGCAGCCGATACCCGGCGAGCTGCGCGGACGTCAGCCGCCCCACGGTGATCTCGACCGCACCCAGTTCGAGCGCCGAGCGGGCGTCGAAGATCGCGTCGGACTTCTCGATGCCCGGGTGCTCCTCGCCGATCTCGTAGCGGCCCGCCTCACTCGAGCGGGTGACGACCGGTCGGGCTGGGGCGGCCGGAGCCGGGCGCGGTTCGACGAGGGGCTCGAGCCCCGCGAGCGCGACCGCGAACCCCTGCGCGGCCAGGGCGGTCGCGTCGGCGTGCGGGAGCAGCTGCGCGCCGCCCGTGACGGGCTCGCCGGCACCGGTGGAGAACCGCTCGCCGAACGACTGAGCGGCCAGCGCCGCGGCCGTATCGGGGTCGGGCGTCGACAGATTCGGCGTCGACCCGGCGGGCACGCCCGGCCGGGAGCCGAGCGGCTCGACGTCGATCGGGCCGAACACGCTCGTCCCGGCGATCGTCTGCGCGGCGCTCGCGACGATGAGCTCGGCCTCCTCGACCGCCCGCAACGCGTCCGCGCCGAGATCCGCAGTGGCCGAAGGGCCGTCGTCGACGGACCGGGAGTCGTCGGTCGTCTGCGCGGTATGGGGGGCCTGCGGCTCCGGCTGGTCGGCTTCCGGCTCCTCGTCGGCCTGGGTGACCTGCGACGGCGGCTCGGCGCCCGCGGCGGTGCCGGAGAGCGCGAACTTCTCGTAGTAGAAGCCGGCCGGCTCGATGCCGTTCTCCGCGAGGTGCCCGCGCACCGCCTCCACCATCGGAGGCGGTCCGCATAGGTACACCGTGGCCTCGCCGCCGTGCAGGTGTTCGTCGGTGAGCAGCGCTGTGACGTAACCCTGGTGCTCGGCGGAGGTGTTCGGGTCGGCGACGCAGTAGTCCCACGTCAGGTGCGGCAGCGTCTGCGCCAGCTCGCGGATTGTGTCGAGCTCGATGACGTCGTCGTCCGTCGTGGCGCCGTAGATGAGGTGCACCGGCCGCTCGCTGCCGCTCTCGGCGAGGCGGCGCAGGATCGACAGGATCGGCGCGAGCCCGGTGCCGCCGGCGAGCAGCACGATCGGGCGCTCCGACTCCCGCAGGAAGAAGCTGCCGTTGGGCCCGGTGAACGTCAGTTCGTCGCCGACCGACGCACGCTGCGTGAGGTACTCGGACATCACACCGCCGGGGGTGACCTTGATGAGGAACGTCAACTCATCCTCGCCCGGCTCGTTGCTGAACGAGTACGAGCGGGACTCGTCGGTGTCCGGCACGGCGATGTTGACGTACTGCCCGGGCAGGAACGCGAGCTTGTCGCGGTCGGGCGTGCTCAGCGAGAGCGCGAACGTCGTCGGGCACAGCCGGTCGAGCCGGGTCACCGTCGCCGGGAACGTGGCCGCCTGCGTCTTGGCCACCGCCGACGTCGAGGCGATCTGCAGCACAAGGTCGCTCGTCGGCGTCATCTGGCACGGGAGGCAGTAGCCCTGCTGCGCCTCCTGCTCGGTGAGCGCGTCCTCGATGTAGGTGCCGCCGTCGTACTCGCCGGACTCGCACATCGCCTTGCACGTGCCGCAGGCGCCGTCGCGGCAGTCCAGCGGGATGTTGATGCGCGCGCGGTACGACGCGTCGGCGACCGTCTGGCGCTCGGCGCACGTGATGAATCTCGTCACCCCGTCCTCGAAGGACAGGGCGACCTGATGGGTGGTCGTCATGTCGGTCGCTCCTTTCCGATCGATGCGGGCCGGCTCACACGTGGTACACGTCGACGACGTGGTGGATGTAGTCGTTCTTCAGCACAACGGTCTTGCGCCGGATCAGCGGCGACTCGCCCGAGAAGTCGATCGTGTAGAACGACGTGCCGTAGTAGGGGTCGACGGTCTTGTAGCGGAAATACATGGTGTGCCAGTTGAACCGCACGGAGACGAGGTCGCCCTTGCGGTCGATGACCTCGACGTTGGTGATGTTGTGGCTGGTGCGCGGCTCCGGGATCGACGTGGCGCTGGAGCGCTCGGTGCGGATGCGGAACACCCGGTCCTCCAGCCCGCCCTTGTTCGGGTAGTAGATGAGGCTCATCTCGCGCTGCGGGTCCTGGGTGAGGGTGTCGGCGTCGTCCCAGCACGGCATCCAGAAGACGACGTCGTCGGCGTAGCACTCCAGCCACTTCTCGAACTGCCGGTCGTCGAGGTAGCGGGCCTCGCGGTAGAGGAACTGCTCGATGACGTGGTGGTCGATGTGCGCGTTGCCCTGCTCGCTGCCCTGCTCGGAGACGGTGGGGCGGTCGGTCGTGGTTGTCATGTCGTCCTCCTCAGGCGCTCGCGGCCGCGGTGTCCGCAGCGGTGTCGGGGTTCTGGTCGCCGGCGGCCGAGGTCGTGGCGCGCTGCGACTCCTCCTGCGCGAGGGCCTGGCGCATCACCTCGAGCCAGTGACCGTGCTGCACGGGGTAGAGGCCCTCGTCCTCGTTGGCGGCCCCGGCGGAGATGACCCCCTCCATGCCGAGGCTCGTGGCGACCTCGTCAGGGCCGGTGATCCAGTGCTTGGCGCCGCGGCTCATGTCGTTCCACGGCGCGGCGGTGGCTCGGAACGTCAGCTGGCAGGAGCGGAACTCCTCCAGGTCATCGGGGGTGGCCATGCCGGAGGCGTTGAAGAAGTCCTCGTACTGGCGGATGCGCCAGGCGCGGGCCTCGTCCGACTCACCCTTGGGCGCGATGCAGTAGATCGTCACCTCGGTCTTGTCCGGCGCGATCGGGCGGAAGTGCCGGATCTGGGTGCTGAACTGGTCCATGAGGTAGACGTTCGGGTAGAGGCACAGATTGCGGCTGCCCTTGACCATGAATTCGCCCTTGGCGTCGCCGAACTCCTCCTTGAGCCGGTCCATCTGGTCCCACAGCGGGCGGTCGGCGGGGTTGCCGGCCCACGTCCACAGGCACAGGTGCCCGTTGGGGTAGGACCAGTAGCCGCCTCCGGACTTGCCCCAGGAGCCGGCGTCGACGGTCTTCGTGGTGTTCTTCGACTCCCCGGTGTTGCGCCGGGAGGTCGTCGCCGCGTAGTTCCAGTGCGTCGCCGTGACGTGGTAGCCGTCGGCGCCGTTCTCCGCCTGCACCTTCCAGTTGCCGTCGAAGGTGTACGTCGAGGAGCCGCGCAGCACCTCCAGGCCCTCGGGGGACTGGTCGACGAGCATGTCGATGACCTTCGTCGTGTCACCGAGGTGCTCACCGAGCTCGGGCACGTCGGGGTTGAGGCTGCCGAAGAGGAAGCCGCGGTAGCTCTCGAAGCGGGCGACCTTCGTGAGGTTGTGCGAGCCCTGCGTGTTGAAGGTGTCGGGGTAGCCCGCGTCGTCGGGGTCCTTGACCTTCAGCAGCGTGCCGTCGTTGCGGAACGTCCAGCCGTGGAACGGGCAGGTCAGCGTCATGCGGTTGTCGGTCTTGCGGCGGCAGATCATCGCGCCGCGGTGGGCGCAGGCGTTGATGAGGGCGTTGAGGTTGCCGTCGCGGCCGCGGGTGATGACGATCGGCTGGCGACCGATGTAAGTCGTGAAGTAGTCGCCGGGGTTGGGGATCTGGCTCTCATGCGCGAGGTAGATCCAGTTGCCCTCGAAGATGTACTTCATCTCCAGCTCGAAGATCTCCTCGTCGGTGAAGATGCGCCGGTTGGCGCGGTAGACGCCGGCCTCGCGGTCGTCGATCACCGCGTCGGACAGGACGTGTCGGGCGATGTCCAAGGTGCCGGTCATGGTCACTCCTTTGTGCCGTGATGGGGGTGCAGTGAGCGCGAATCGCCATCGATGCCTCGGGCGGATCGGCCTGCTGGGTATGACGATTCGGGCGAATTGCCTCACCATCGCAGCGGCGCCGGGTCTGGCGCACCGGGCAAATGCCTAGGCCCCACCTAGGGTTTCAGAGGATTGATGTCCTCACTTGCTCTGATTTATCGCCACGGCATATCAATATCCGGAATGCCCGGGGCATTAAGTCGCCGAGGTCGCCTGATCGATATCCTGTGGGTATGGAACTGCGTCAGCTGCGCTACTTCGTCGTCGTCGCGGAGGAGCTGCACTTCGGTCGGGCCGCGGACCGGCTCCACATGGCCCAGCCGCCGCTGAGCCAGGCCATCCGCCGGCTCGAGGACGAGCTGGGGGTCACGCTGCTCGAACGCACGACGCGGCGGGTCGCCCTGACCCCCGCGGGCGAGCAGTATCTCGAGCGCGCCCGGCGGATCCTCGCCGACGTCGACGCCGCCGCCCGGGAGGCGAGCCGGGTGGCCGCCGGTGAGGTCGGCCGGGTCGTGCTCGGGGTCGTCGGCTCGGTCACCTACGCGCTGCTGCCCGACCTGGCCCGGCGGTTGCGGGAAGACTTTCCCGACATCGAGTTCGAGTTCACCGGAGAGCTGCTGACGCCCCAACAGCTCACCGGCCTGCGCAGCGGCGCCCTCGACGTCGCCCTCATGTGCAGCCCCGTGCCGGCCGAAGACCTGCTCGTGCGCGTGCTCGGGCGCGAACCGCTCGTCGCGGCGATCCCCGCCACGCACCCGCTCGCGCGCCACGACCGCATCGCGCTCGCCGACCTGCGCGAGGAGCCCATCGTCGGCTACCCGTCCGAGCGGCGCTCGGTGCTGCACGACATCGTGCTGACCGCCAGCCAGGCGCAGGGTTTCCAGCCCCGCCAGGTCGCCCAGGTCGCCCAGACCTCGACGTTGCTCGTCTTCGTCGCCGCCGGCATCGGGCTCGCGGTGCTGCCCGCCTCCGCCCAGCGGCTGGGTCTGGCCGGCGTCGAGTTCCGCCCGCTGGACGGCGCCCCCACCGTCGAGCTGGCGGTCGGCTGGCGGCCCGGGGCGTCGCCGGCGACTCAACGCGTCGTCGACCGGATCTCGGAGCTCATCACCCCCGAGGTCAGCATTAGGTGAGAGTTAAGTATCAATAATCGCTCAATAGGTACTTGTCTATATCAATACCTGCTCCTAGTGTGGTCGTCATCACCCGGCAGCACCGAAATGCCCGGTACGCCCGAACGTGACAGCACTCAGGAGGAGACGTGACGACCGTCGAGCAGCAGCCCGTCGACACCGTCGACACCGTCGACGCCGTCGGCGGCGCCCCCGTGGCCGCCCGGGCCGGCTCCGGCGACCTGGTCGTCACCGGCATCGAGGCGATCCCGTACGCCAAGCCGCTGCGTTTCGCCAGCGGCCAGGTGCGCACCGCCGAGCACGTGCTCGTGCGGGTGCACACCGCCGACGGCATCGTCGGTGTCGCCGAGGCCCCGCCGCGACCGTTCACCTACGGCGAGACCCAGGCATCGATCCGCGCGGTCATCGACGGCATCTTCGCCGACCAGATCGTCGGCACCTCCGCCCTGCACCGGGAGACGGTGCGCTCGCGGCTGCGCCGCACGGTCGCCAACCCCGCCGCCAAGGCCGCGATCGACATGGCGCTGTGGGACATCGCCGGTCAGGCCTTCGGCGTGAGCGTCACCGAGCTGCTCGGCGGCTACGCGACCTCGATGCGCGTCTGCCACATGCTCGGCTTCGACGAGCCCGCCGTCATGGTCGAGCAGGCGGCGCGGATGCGCGACGAGCACGGCATCACGACGTTCAAGGTCAAGGTCGGCCGCAACCCGTACCGCCTCGACGTCGCGGTGGTTCGCGCGCTGCGCTCGGCCTTCGGCGACGACATCGAGCTGTATGTCGACGGCAACCGCGGCTGGAGTCCGGCCGATGCCGAGCGCGCGATGCGCGAGATGGCCGACCTCGGGCTGCTGTTCGCCGAGGAGCTGTGCCCCGCCGACGACGTGCTCGGGCGGCGCCGGCACGTGCGCACCAGCCCCGTCCCGGTCATCGCCGACGAGAGCGCCACGACCCCCGGCGAGGTCACCTGCGAGCTGCTCGGCGGCTCCGCCGACGCCATCAGCATCAAGACCGCCCGC
>JBDIAM010000158.1:0-8050 GCA_039812445.1 Piscicoccus intestinalis
CCGGCCGCGCGGGCGAGCTGGGTGATGCGCACGATCGACTCTTCGACGTCGCGCGGGGCGACCATCATGAGGTCGGCGAGCTCGTCGACGACGACGAGCAGGTACGGGTAGGGCTGCAGCACCCGCTCCGACCCGGGCAGAGGCTTGACCCGCCCGCCCTTGACGGCCCGGTTGAAGTCGTCGATGTGTTTGAACCCGAACGCCGCGAGGTCGTCGTAGCGGGCGTCCATCTCCTTGACGACCCACTGCAGCGCCTCGGCGGCCTTCTTCGGGTTCGTGATGATCGGCGTGATGAGGTGCGGGATGCCGTCGTACGCGGTGAGTTCGACCCGCTTGGGGTCGACGAGGATCATCCGCACCTCATCGGGTGTGCTGCGCATGAGGATCGAGGTGATCATCGAGTTGACGAAGCTGCTCTTACCGGAGCCGGTGGCGCCCGCGACGAGCATGTGCGGCATCTTCGCGAGGTTGGCGATGACGTAGCCGCCCTCGACGTCCTTGCCGACGCCCATGACCATCGGGTGGGTGTTCTTCGCCGCGACCTGGCTGCGCAGCACGTCGCCGAGGCTGACCTTCTCGCGGTCGGCGTTGGGGATCTCGATGCCGATCGCGGACTTGCCGGGGATCGGGCTCAGGATGCGCACGTCGGCGCTGGCCACCGCGTAGGCGATGTTCTTGCTCAGCGCGGTGACGCGCTCCACCTTGATGCCCGGGCCGAGCTCGACCTCGTAACGGGTGACCGTCGGGCCGCGGGAGAAGCCGGTGACCTGCGCGTCGATCGAGAACTGGTCGAGCACCCCGGTGAGCGACTCGACGACCCGGTCGTTGACCGCCGACCGCGTCTTGTGCGGCGTGCCCGGCTTGAGCACCGACGGCTCGGGCAGCGCGTACGTCACGTCGCCGGCCAGCGCCAGCTGTTCGACGCGCTGCGGCAGCGGCTCGGTCGGCGGGGCCTCCAGCTGCGTCTTCGACGGCACCGGCGCCACGGTCGAACCGCCCGGCTCCCGGGAGGCGGCCCGGTCGGCCGCGTTCTCCTCCGAACCCGACGAGCCCGACGAGGTCGACGAGCCCGACGAGCCCGGCGTCTCCGGAGTGGAGGCAGCCCCGGGCGTCCCGGGTGCGGCGGCGCGCGCGCTCGGGCGGCCGGCACGGGCGCTCGCCTCCATGGCGCTCCCGACCCGGCTCCCGCGGGCGCGGTCCGCCGCGGTCGTCTCCCCATCGGGGGTCTCGGCACCCTCGGGGCACTCGGGGCCGCGGCGGGCTCCGCGCAGGAGGCGACCGGCCCGGCTCCCCCGGTTGGTCTGGTGCACCTGGGCGGCCTGCTCGAACGGCACGTCGCCGTCGAGCGGTTCACCGTCGGGGCCGAGGCGGCGGGTGCGGGATCGGCGGGTGTGCGCGCGGGTGGCCTCGCGGGTGCCGGGCTCGCCGCCGCGGTCGGGGCGCGCGAACAGGGTGTCGCCCGCCTCCCGGAGCCGCTCGGGGATGCGGTGCACGGGGGTGGCGGTGACGACGAGCAGCCCGAAGAAACCGAGGATGACCAGCAGCGGCACCGCGCCGATGACGCGCAGGCCGGCGACGAGAGGCGCCGCGGCGAGGTAGCCGATCATGCCACCTCCGTCGCGGAACGAGACGAGGCCGTCGGTCATCGTCGGGGTGCCGGCGACGATGTGCAGCAGGCCGCACAGGCTGATGCCGAGGGCGATCGTGCCGATCATGATGCGGTTGGTGCCCTGGTCGTCGTCGGGGCGGCGCATCAGCCGCACCCCGAACGCGATGAGCACGAGCGGCAGCACGAGGGCCGCGCGCCCGAAGGTGCCGGCGGCGACGGTGTGGATGATCTCGCCGACCTGGCCGGACAGACCCCACCACTCGCGCGTCGCGACGACGATCGCGAGCGCGAACAGGAGGAGGCCGAGGCCGTCCCGGCGATGTTCGGGCTCCAGCTGTTCGGCGCTGCGACCGACTCGTCGCACGGCACCACCTGCCACGTTCGCCACCCCCATCCATGTTCCGCGCACGGCCTTCAGCGGCAGCGGCAGACCGCCGCCCTTGGGTCGGGCCGCACGGCTGCCGCTGCGGGCGCGATTCGACGGGCGCCCGCCGCGCGGACGCGAGGAGTTCGCGCCCGTGCGGGCGCCCGAGGCGCGCGAGGAGGAGCTACGTGTGGCCACCCTGGCAGGTTAGGCGAGCAGGGTCGTCCGTCCAGGTAGGCGCGCCGCGGCCCCTCATCCTGGCCGAAGGCTGCCCTTTCGGTCGAGGGCTCGTACTACAGACCTAGCCGCCGACCGAAAGGGCAGCCTTCGGCAGGTTTGGAGGCCTCGGCCGGGTGGAGGTCGCCGGGGTGAGGCGTCACGCCTCGATGACGACCGGGATGATCATCGGGCGCCGGCGCAGCTTGCCGCCGACGTAGCTGCCGACCGTGCGGCGCACGATCTGCTGCAGCTGATAGGAGTCGGTGACGCCCTTGGCGGTCGCCTCCTCGATGGCCTCCCGGATGCGCGGCAGCACCGCCTCCGGCAGCGTCTCGTCCTCGGTGAATCCGCGGGTCAGCACCTCCGGGCCAGAGGCGATCGTGCCGGTCGAGGAGTCGACGACGACGATGACGGTGACGAAGCCCTCGTCGCGCAGGATGCGCCGGTCCTTCAGCAGCGCCTCGTCGGTGCCGCCGACCGAGGAGCCGTCGACGTACACGTAGCCGCACTCGACGGCCCCGGCGATGCGCGCGATGCCGTCGACGAGGTCGACGACGACGCCGTCCTCGGCGAGCATGACCCGATCCTTGGGCACGCCGGTCTGCTCGGCCAGCAGCCCGTTCGCGACGAGGTGGCGCCACTCCCCGTGCACCGGCATGACGTTCGTCGGCCGGACGATGTTGTAGCAGTACAACAGCTCGCCGGCGCTGGCGTGCCCGGAGACGTGCACGCGCGCGTTGCCCTTGTGCACGACGTTCGCGCCGAGGCGCATGAGCCCGTTGATGACCCGGTAGACCGCCGACTCGTTACCCGGAATGAGTGAACTGGCCAGCACAACGGTGTCACCCTCGCCGACCTCGATCTTGTGGTCGCGGTTGGCCATGCGCGACAGCGCCGCCATCGGCTCCCCCTGGGAGCCGGTGCAGATGAGCACCTGCTGGTCCTCGGGGTAGTCGTCGAGCTTCTTGAAGTCGACGACGAGCCCGTCGGGCACGCGCAGGTAGCCGAGTTCCTCGGCGATGC
The DNA here is from genome assembly GCA_039812445.1 of Piscicoccus intestinalis. Classification (GTDB taxonomy): domain Bacteria; phylum Actinomycetota; class Actinomycetes; order Actinomycetales; family Dermatophilaceae; genus Kineosphaera; species Kineosphaera intestinalis_A. The sequence goes on from JBDIAM010000158.1 coordinate 3,216, forward strand.
CCATGTTGCGCACCATCGAGCGTCCGACGATCGCGACCTTGCGCCCGTAGGCCTGGGCCGCGTCGAGCACCTGCTGCACGCGGTGCACGTGGCTGGAGAAGCACGCGACGATGATCCGCCGCTGCGCCTTGGCGAACACCCGCTCGATCGCCGGGTAGATGTCCTTCTCCGGCATCGTGAAGCCCGGCACCTCGGCGTTCGTGGAGTCGGTGAGGAACAGGTCGACGCCCTCCTCACCGAGCCGCGCGAACGCCCGCAGGTCGGTGATCCGCTTGTCGAGCGGCAGCTGGTCCATCTTGAAGTCGCCGGTGTGCAGCAGCAGCCCGCCCTCGGTGCGCACAGCGACCGCGAGGGCGTCGGGGATCGAGTGGTTGACGGCGACGAACTCGCAGTCGAAGACGCCGAGTTGCTCGCGTTGCCCCTCGGCGACGGCGAGCGTGTACGGCTTGATCCGGTGCTCCTTGAGCTTGGCCTCGACGAGCGCCAGGGTCAGCGTCGACCCGATGAGCGGGATGTCGGGCTTGAGCCGCAGCAGGTAGGGCACGGCGCCGATGTGGTCCTCGTGGCCGTGGGTGAGCACGATGGCCTCGACGTCGTCGAGCCGGTCCGCGATGTAGCCGAAGTCGGGCAGGATCAGGTCGACGCCGGGGTGGTGCTCCTCCGGAAAGAGCACGCCGCAGTCGATGACGAGCAGCCGGCCGGCGTGTTCGATGACCGTCATGTTGCGGCCCACCTCGCCGAGGCCGCCGAGCGGCACGACGCGGACGGCGCCGGGCGCCAGCGGCGGGGGCGTGCTGAGCTCAGGGTGGGGGTGGCTCATCGAGCGACCGACCCCCGCGCCCGCAGCCCGGCTCCGTCGGTGGCGCGCAGGCCCTCGGAGTCGGGTCGGTCCTGGGAGGTCATCGGCACGGGCGCCGCGAGGCGCACGCCGGATCGGGGCTCAGACGGCACAGACATGGCCTCCACGGTATCCCGTGCGCGGGCTTGGTCCGACCGCCGCCGCGGGTCGGCGCCCGGGCAACGAGCACGACCACACCGCAGACGACCTGGCTGACGGCGAGAACGACCTGCAGCCTCTCCCCCGCCAGGCTGCCGAGTACGACGAGCCCCCGCCCGAGACGAGCAGCCCGGCGCCGGAGAGCAACAACCATCCGCTCCCGGACGCACGCCCGACGTGGTCGGTCATCGGCTCCCCCTTCGGTCAGACATCCCCGCTGGCCACATTGTGCCTTTCGAATGACACAAATAGCGCGGAATCGTCTCGATAGGTGAGAATATCGGCGCATTTGCCAGGGTTAGCTGAGTTTCTTGAAGGCCAGTCTCATCAACCATGGAAAAACCCCTGATCACTGGCGCTCCAGTTATCCACAGATTTCGTGAGGCTCTCGCTTTACGCTGACCGCCGACCTAGACTCGAACACACATCGCACATCCTCACCGCCGTAAAGGAGACCCGCCATGTCGGTGGAATCATTGCCGAATCCGGGCGACCCGGCGATTCGCGGAACGGTGTCGAACGAACAGAACAAAACCGGCGATCCCGATTTGGATGGGTGGGCTCAACTGCGGCAGATCGCCGCTGCGAGTACGGCAATGAATGTCACGGCCGGGCAGGTCATGGCCGACCTGGCGCGAGCGCTGGCGACACGGGACCTGGCGGCGCAGAACGAGCTGATCGAGCGTGGCGAGTTGCCGCCGAAGTACCGCAAGTCGGCGGCGCAGATCCTCGACGAAGCACGAATCTGCGTTCAAGACACGGCGGTCGCGACGCTGGGCGGCCCGCCGGGCGAGTGGGCCGCGCGGATCGCACTCGGCCTGGCGCCGGAGTCGATCGCGGGGCCGGTGCGAGCGGCGGTCTCCTCGCACGCGATTTCCTTCGCGCAGGCGTGCGCGCTGGTGCGGGACGTCGGCGCCCCCGAGGTCGGCCCGGAGGCGGGGCAGCGGGTGTGTGACGCGGTGGTGGAGTACGCGACGGCGAAGGCCGCGGCGACCGGTGCGCCGGTGAGTCAGGGGCACTTCTGCGCCAAGAAGCGTCGCGAGATGGTCAAGTACGTCAGCACCACGCGGCGGCGGACACTGGCCATGAAAGATCGTCGCGCGTGGGTCAAGCCGCACGACGACGGCGTCGCCTCGTTCGGGGTGACCGGTGCCGACGCCCGGTGCCTCGGCGCCTACCGGCGGGTCGACGCGATCGCCCGGTCGCGGCGCAGGCAGGGCGACCCGCGCACGCTGGACCAGTTGCGTGCCGACGCGGCGCTCGATCTGCTGCTGTTCGGGCGGATCGATGCCGACGCGCCGACCAAGGTGGACCATCCCGGCCAGGCCGGGTGGCCGGCCGCAGTGGTGTCGGTGGTGGTGTCGGCCGGCTCACTGCTCGGACTCAACGACGAGCCCGGCACCGTCGAGTGCGCCCCGGTCGCGGCGGCGACCGTGCGTGACCTGGCCTATGCGGCGGGTTCGACGTGGCGCCGGCTGGTGGTCGACCCGGTGACCGGCTACGCGATGGCGCAGGTGTCGGACTCCCATACCCCGCCACCCCGCATGGCGCGAGCTGTGCGCGACCGCGACGGCACCTGCCGGGCGCCGGGTTGCAACCGTCCGGCCGAGCACTGCGACCTCGACCACGTGCGGGAGAAACGCGACGGCGGGGTGACCGCCGGCGACGAACTCGCCGACGCCTGCCGACGCGACCACTCGAAGAAGACCCGACGACACTGGCTCGCGCAGATGTCGCCCGACGGGGTCATCCGGTGGCGGCTGCCCGACGGGCGCGTCTACCCGACCTACCCGATGGACTACCGCGAGTTCGGCCTCGAGCCCGATGAGCCCCGCGTCACCGGCGAATCCCGTGAAGCAGACGGGTCCGATGAACCCGACGAGCCCGGCGGACCGAGGAGTCGCAGATGCCCGTGAACGACCCGAACGAACCCGACAACCGGAGCGGCCCGCCCGAGACCGTGTCCATCAGCCGCGCCGACCTTGAGGCCATCGACCGTGCGGCGATCGAGCACCTGAACGAGGTCCACCGGCTCCGCACGGCCATCGCCTCCGAACGGGCGGCCCACGCCGAGACGCGTGCGCGACTGGAGGCCCTGCGCGCCGAACACCCGCCCTTCTAGGGGAAATCGCGCACCACCGCGCCCGGCTCACGAAGACTCTGAGGGCTGGGGAGGGCTGCAGACACAAACGCGGCGCTACTCGCTCGGGGGTTCGAGTAGCGCCGCGTTCGATGGGGTCATCGGCCTACCCGCGCCGGCCGTTACAGCGTTTCGCGGATTTTCTGCCGTTGTGACGGTCATCACTGTCACGTGCCCGCCTGCGGCTGCGTCAGAACCGGCCGAACCACTGCAGGGGCAGGGGTCGCGCGTCCGGGTCTCCCGCGAACCGGGCGACGACGCCGCCGACCAGCTGGTCGACGCCGCTCACCGCCGGCGACGCGTACGGTCGCAGCCGCCCCGGCGGCCGCGGACCGCACCGGCCCCCGTCGTACCAGGCCTGCAGCCGCGCCGCCGACGAACGGAACGCCTCGAAGGCCGCGAGCGGGTCCACGAGATCGGCGTCGGCACCCTCGGATCGGTCCAGGTGCTCGCGCGCCAGCCGCACCCGCAGGTCGCGCGCGAAGGTGCGCGTGCCGTCTCCGGCATCGTCGACCAGCGAGGGCTCCCCGGTGTCGCCCGCCGGGTCGTGCACCGCGCACGACAGCTCCGAATCGTGGGTCCAGCTGCGGCGATTGACGTTGTCGGAGCCCACGCACGCCCACGCGTCGTCGACGACGCACACCTTCGAGTGCACGTACACCGGGGTGCCCGTCGCGTTCTCCAGCCCGTACACCCCCACCCGTCCGGGGCCCGCCCGCAGCACCTCCTCCAGCGCCTCCGCGCGGGCCGCCTGCGACGCCCGCCCCAGCCATCCGTCCTGGCTCGCGTGATGGGGCAGCACGACGATCAACCGCAGCCCCGGCTGCGCCGCCAGGGCCCGCGCGAAGCACGACACCACCTCGCCGCCCCAGAAGTACTGGTCCTCGACGTAGATCAGCGACGCCGCCCGACCCACCGCCTTCTCGTAGCCGCGCGCGATCGAGCGCTCCCCCAACGGCGCGAACGGGAACGGCGGCACCTTCGGCGGATACGTCCGCAGCACCTGCACGGAGGCGGTGCCGCGGGCCGCCGGGTCCGGCAGCTGAGCCGGCAGCGGGCCGCCCCGCCCGCCCGAACCCAGCGCGAGCCGCCCGAGTTCGATCGGGTCGAGCATCCGTGGCGTCGGATCGTCCCACCGCTCGCGGAAACTCGCCTCGACGTCCCCGACCGCCGGCCCCCACACCTGGAGCATCACGTCGTGCCACGGCGGAGTCGGGCCCCACACCCGGCCCATCCGCACCGCCTGCGGATCGCCGGCGTGGTCGCTGTCGTCGTTGCGCGTGTGGCACAGATCGATGCCGCCGACGAACGCCGTGTCCAGCTCCGGGCGCCCCGGGTGCCGCAGCACGACGAACTTCTGGTGGTGCGAGCCGAGCGGCAACACCCGCAGGTCGAGCAGCACCTCGCCCCCGGCCCGCTCGATGTCACGCGCCAACGTGCGGTTCTCCGCCTCGCTGCTGGCCATCCGGTCCCAGCGCGAGTGCCAGAACAGCCCCTTGACGAGCACTCCCCGCGCCGCCAGCTGCGCGAGCAGTTCCCCGACCGGCGGGCCGCCCGGCCCGAGCCGCTCGTCGAGGTCGCCGCGCCAGTCGGTGAACAGCACGAGATCACCCGCCCGGGTCAGTTCCAGCGCCTCCCGCAGCGCCACGAAGTAGGCGGAGCCGTCGATGTGCGCCCGCACCTCGTTGCCGTCGGTGT
>JBDIAM010000159.1:0-8030 GCA_039812445.1 Piscicoccus intestinalis
CAACCTCGTGGCGGCGCTGCCGTCGAACGGCGTGACCATCGATCCGATGACGACGCCGAAGTGGACCGGGCAGGTCACCTGTCGATCATCGTCATCTGGCTGAAGAACAACTCCGGTGACCCGCTCGGCTCCGGCATCGCAGTCCTCAAGCAGGTCGCGCCTGGCAAGAGTGAGAACTTCGAGATCAAGGCCAATGTCGTCGAGCAGGCCGACCGGTGCGTGCTCAACGCGCAGGCCGGCCAGATCACGGCGGCCCCCAAGACCTCCAGCCCCGCCAGTTCCGGCACAGGCACCGCCACGGCGAAGCCCACCGCGACCGCGACGGAGGCGGCCCGCACCGCCTCCCCGACCGGCTGACTTCTGAGCACACCGCCGGAGCCGCCCCGACGACCAGGGGCGGCTCCGGCGCGTTCGTCCCCGATCGGTCGCCGGTTCTCGGTCGGCGTCGCACTCCCGGGCAGAAGGTGAAACTCTGGGGGTCCGTGGCATAGGAGACGAGAGAGGTCGACATCGATGACGACATTCACCGGCTGGATCGTCAAGGAGACGTCCGACGGGCGGCAGGCGAGCCTCGAGGAGCTCGACAGCGAGATCCTCGACGACCTGGACACGACCGTGCGCGTGCGGTACTCGAGCGTCAACTACAAGGACGCCCTCGCCCTGCAGGGCAAGCCCGGAGTCATCCGCCGCTTCCCGCTGGTGCCGGGCATCGACCTCGTCGGCGAGGTCGAATCCTCCAGCAACGGCCGTTGGCACGAAGGTGACGTCGTCGTCCTCAACGGAGCGGGCATCGGGGAGGAACTGCACGGCGGGCTCGCCGAGCGGGCGGTCGTCAACGGCGACGCGCTCGTCGCGGTGCCGGAGCAGTTCACGCCCGCGCAGGCGGCGGCCATCGGCACGGCCGGGTACACGGCGGCCCTCAGCCTCCTGGCGATGGAGACGGCCGGGCTGACCCCCGAGCGCGGCCCGGTGCTCGTCACCGGCGCCGGCGGCGGAGTCGGGTCGGTCGCCATCGCGCTGCTGTCGAGTTCCGGCTACGAGACGGTCGCGGCCACGGGCCGCCCGGAGGCGCTCGGTGACCGGCTGACGAGCCTGGGCGCGGCGCAGGTCATCGACCGCGCCGAGCTCGACACGAAGAGCAAGCCGCTGGGCAAGCAGCGCTGGGCGGGGGTCGTCGACGCGGTCGGCGGGCAGATCCTCGCGTCCGCGCTCGCCGGGCTCGACAACGGCGGCGTCGCGGCCGCGTGCGGCCTGGCCGCCGGTCCGGAGCTGCCGACGACCGTGCTGCCGTTCATCCTGCGCGGCGTCTCGCTGCTCGGCATCGACTCGGTGCGCACCCCGTACCCGCTGCGCGAGGCCGCGTGGGAGCGGATGGGGCGCAACCTCGACCCGGTGCTGCTCGACTCGGTGACGACGACGATCCCGCTCGCGCAGGCCCAGGATCTGGCCGCCGAGGTGCTCGCCGGCCGCGGCACCGGCCGCACCGTCGTCGACGTGCAGGCCACCTGAGGCCGGCGGGCGCGCCCATCGACCGCCAGGTGCCTCACGCGTTCAGGCGGTCGCGCGGGGGCGGTTGCCGATGGGCGTGCCGTCGCGGCGGTGCCATCGCACGCCGTCGGGCGTGAGGGTGCCGACGAGGCCGAAGCGATGCACCGTTGTGTGATGCATTCGACACAAGAGGGCCATGTTCGCGGCGTCGGTGCGGCCGCCGCGCAACCAGTGGAAGAGGTGGTGGGCGTCGCAGAACGCCGGCGGGGCGGTGCAGCCGGGAAAGCTGCAGCCCTTGTCTCGTTCGGCAAGGTAGGTGATTAATCCTGGTGTTGCGAGCCGCTTTCGGCGACCGATGTCGAGGATCTCGCCGTTGCTGCCGAGGGTGGCGGGGATGATCTCGGCGTCGCACGCGAGGAGCCGCACCTGGGCGGGAGTCAGTGCCTGCCCGAAGCCGGTGCTGCCGCAGCCGGCGTGGCCGTCGGTCTGCTGCCCGAGGCCAGGGAGCGACGGCAGGTCGGCGAGGCCGGCGAGCAGGTCACGTAGTGGAATGGTGACGACGACCCGGGCTTCGCGCATGCCGTCGCGGGTGGGAAAGAAGCTCGTGAAGTCGCGTCGGCGATGCCGGTCTTCGCGATCTTCCAACTCGGCGGCGGTGGCGTACTGGCCGCTGAGCTGCTCTTCGAAGGCGTGCAGGTCGCGGCGGTCGGCCGTCGGCGACCCAGCCGATGAGGCCGCTGATGATGAGCTCCCAGAAGTCGACCGTGATGGATTTCTGCAGCCGGGCGTAGGAGGTGGCGACCTGTTCGGCGGCCTCGACCGGTACCCGACCGGCGGCGACGACCGCCCGCAGCGGGCGAGGTCGTAGCGTCGGTGACGCGGGCGACCCGGCCCAGCGCGCGGCACAGGCCCGGGGTGACGGGGGTGTCGCCGTCGCGTTGGGACTGCGCCACCCAGGCGTGCACCCGCGGGTGGTCGGAGGCGTTGACGACCCCGCGGGCGTCGGCCTCCAACACGACGGCGGCCTGCGCGGCACCCGCCACCCCGGCCGTCAGTGCCGCCAGCTCGGCCAGGTCGTCGGACCCCACCGACGGCAACAGCCCGGCTACCTCCTTTGCGCGCGGCCTCAAGGGTACGCATCCGTGGCGCCCAGGAGCCCGAACAGCGTGGGAAATCTGCCGCGACTACCCGGTCGAATCTCCCACCATGTTTGCGACCCGCAGCGCCCCCGAGCGCGACGACCGCCTGCGCAACGGTCGCGGCCGGAACGCTGTTCGCGGCCTCGCTAGGGGCCTTCCGCCGCCGCGACGCCTGAGCGCGGCTCGTCGAACGACAACTCCAGGCCCCGCAGCCAGTACCCCTCGATGAGGTGGTCCCAGCCGAGCTCGGGCTCACGGGCGATCCGCGGGCGCAGCGCGAGCAGCCGCCGCAGCAGCACGTCGGACTCCAGCATCGCCAGCGGCTGACCGGGGCACTTGTGCTCACCGTCGCCGAAGCTCAGCACGGCCGGATTGACGCCCGCGGGCAGCTCGCGGCCCGGGCACAGCTCGAGGGGGCGCTCGCCGACGGCCCGCGGGTCGGCGTTGGCGGCCCGCACGCACACGTCGACGAGGTCGCCGGGCTCGACGGTCCAGGACTCGTCGCCGTCACCGACCGAAACCTCCTGCTGGGCACGGCGATACAGGTGCCCGACGACCGGCTCGAGGCGGATGATCTCGTGCAGGATCGCCAGCCGCTCGTCCTCGCCCGCGGCCAGGTAGCGCTCCAGCAGCGGCTCGTCGCGAAGTAGGTGCCAGGCCGCCATCGTGATGAACTCGCGGGTGGTCACCATGCCGGCCGTGCCGTAGGTGACGCACTCGACGAGGATGCTTGTCGTCGAGTAGCCCTCGGCGATCAGGTGGCTGATGATGTCGTGCCGCGGGTTGCGGCGGCGGGCGCGGATCGCCGGGCGCACGTCGGCGAGGTGGAAGCGCGCGATCGGCAGCAGCCCGTTGACCGCCGCTCGAGCCCACTGCCGCGGCGTGCGCCCCAGGTCGGTCCGGGTGATGTCGAACGGCGGCTGGTTGAAGAAGCTCACGAGGCGCCGCGCCATCCGCGGCACCGACGACTCGGTGAGCCCGACGACCTGCGCGGTCACCTCGACCGTGTACAGCAGCGCGAGCTCGTCGAGCCGGCAGCGCCCCGCCGCGACCGCCTCGCCCAGCAGCCGGTCCGCGCAGGCCTGCATGCTCGCCGTGTACCGATCCTGCACGACCTTCGGCGCGAGGAAGCGCGCGACCTTACGGCGCTGGTCGTCGTGCTGCGGACCGTCGGAGACGAGGATCGGGTGGTGCTCGAGGCGACCGCGCGGGATGGCCTCCGCCGTGAAGCCCGCCTGGGTCGTCGCGTGCCTGGCCCGCAGCAGGTCACGCCCGGCGGCCAGGGACCGCAGCCGCCACACGGTGCTCACGCCCTCGCGCCCGGCCGCATCCACCCGCTCCACCCGCGGGGTGTCGCGCTCCCCGGACTTGACCGCGCGTCGCCGGCTACTCACCCGGCCACCCTATGCATGCCCCAGCCGCCCCGCCGCCGCCCCGCCGCCGCTCCGCCTGCCGACGGCCCGCCCCGCCGCCCCGCCCGAGACGCCGGACGAGGCTCGCCTGACCGCTCACCCGCCCTCGATCCGGCGGGCACCCCACGAGGTATCGCCGAAACGACGATCCGGATCGCCGGTCCATGCGCGCGACTTGGGCCGATGCCCCGGCCACCCGCATCGGGATCGTCGTTTCGGCGATACCTGCGCGGGTGCCGCCCGCGATTGGTGAAACGTCACCGCGATGTGTCAGCCTGGAGAAGGCTCGATGCCGAGCGCACGGCCCGCCGGGGGCGGGCCCAGGGGGAACCTCACGACCAGCAGTCGCGTTGTTGCCCCCTGCCCGAATTCACTTCAACACCATGCAGATTCACAAGGAGCAGGACATGTCGCTGGAGGCGCTGACCGGCGTCGTCGGTCAGATCGTTCTCATCGCCGCCCTCATCGGGGCCGGCTTGACCCCGTGGTGGTTCGTCGGGCGGCTCACCATCCCGGCGCGGGAGCGGCTGCCCCTACGACAGCTCGGGTGGCACGGTCACGTGGCCACCCTGCGACGCGGGGCTCGATGGTGGATCGAGGCCCTGCCCAGCGGCCACCCGGCCCGCGGCGAATCGCTCGCCGAGCAGGGCCGCCACGCCCGACACTCCTGAGCGCCGGCCGCGCGAGCGCCCACGGTCTGCCCGCCGCACCTGCCAGACTCGGCGACGGGTCGACGACAGGGGAGGTCGCGTGGACGGGGACACGGTTTTCGGCGTGCTCTTCGCCGCCGTCGCGCTCTGGGTGTTCGTCAACATCGGCTGGACCGTCTGGACCACGTTGCCGCGCAAGTGGATTCCGTCAGCAGACGTGTTCGCGGACTCCGCTCCCGGCGTCATCCCACCCGAGCCCGAACAGGCCTCGCGCCGCGCGGCGACCCGCAGCGACGTGGCCGCCCCGGTGGCGGTGCGGTTCGAGCCACCGCAGGGTCTGCGTCCCGAGCACCTCGGCCTGATCGAGCGGGCGGCGGTCGGCAAGCGGGATCTGCCCGCCGCTATCGTCGACCTCGCGGTCGCGGGTGTCGTCCGCTTGACCCGTGAGGAGCCGGACCGGTCGAGCGCGCTCGCCCGGTTCGTCCGGCCCCGCACCCGGTGGCGGGTGCATCTCACCGCGACCGACGGTCCGGGCGTTCCGGCGGCCGCGGAACCCCCGGCGCGGGCCGCGCTGCTCGAGGCCTTCACCGCCGCCGCGCAGGCCGCCGACGGCCGACCCCTCTACCTCGACGACATGGCCGGCGAATTCCGGGCCCGGGTGCCGCGGGCTCGCGCCGAGCTGGCCGGCGAACCCGTCGTCCGCGAGTGGTACCCGCGGTTTCGACCGGGCGGGCCGTTCGCCGGTGCGCGCCGCCGGTCGGCGCTCGGGTCGGCGCTGGCGGCCCAATCGGCCGGCTTCCGGCTGTACCTGGCGACCGCCGAGGCGAACCAGCTGCGCCACGAGGAGGGCGCCGGGGTCTTCAGCCGCTACTTGCCCTGGGCCGCCGCCTACGGACTCACCGAGCGGTGGGTCGGCGTCTTCAAGGAGGCGGCCCGCGGTCTGGACGACCCGGCGCTCGCCCTCGCGTGGAGCCACGACCTCGCGTGGACCGGCCTGAACGTCGATCTGGCCGCAAGCGACCTGGCGGGCGCCGTCGACGGCGCGTTCGCGTCGCTGGGCGACGCGCTCGAGGGCTTCAGCGACGCGGTGAGCGACATCGCCGACCAGGTCGGCGAGCTCGCCGACTCCCTGGGTTCCGACGTCGGAGGTGACGGCGGCGGCGATGGTGGCGGTGACGGCGGCGGAGGCGGCGACTGACCGCCACCGACACGACGACCATCGGGTAGTTCCCTGAGTTACTCGTTTCGGTTTCCGGGACTCCCGACCGGGGCATCCGGCGGGGTGTTTCGTCGTGGCCGGGGACGCGACGGCCGCTGACGTCGCTGCACGCACCCATGCGTATGCCGTGAGCCCGGTCGCTGTGTGGTCGCCGCTCCGGGCGCAGCGCGAGACATGTGGTCGCCAGTCGCCCCGTTGACGAAGGGCCCCGCGCACCGGCTCCGATAGTCTGAATATGTGCCCACCGTGGAGTTCGACGCGGAGCGCTTGCGCGAGGTGTGCGAGCGTTACGGCGTCGCGTCCTTGGACGTGTTCGGGTCGGTCGCGCGGGGCGAAGACAGCGGTCAGAGCGACATAGATGTGCTCTACGTGTTGAAGCCGGGTGTGCGTCTGGGGTTCCGGCTGTTCGACCTCGAGGACGAGTTGGCCGATGTCTTCGATCGGCCAGTCGACTTGGTCGCGCGTCGGGCGGTCAACAAGTATATCCGCGAGCAGGTTCTCGCCGACGCGCGGCCCCTTTATGCGGCGTGATCTCCTGCTCCTTCGCGAGATGCGCGACGCTGCCTTGTCTATCCGAGAACTCGTCGCGGGGCGGAGTTCGGAACAGGTCGAGGCCGACAGCATGCGCCGCGCGGCCCTCCTGTGGCACTTCACGGTCCTTGGTGAGGCCGCACGTCAGGTGTCCGCGGACACGAAGAACGCGGAGCCAGAGATCGCTTGGCGCGGCATCACGGATGCGCAACCGCATCGTTCACGGCTACTGGGATCTGGACGTCGAGACCCTTGTCGCCACCGCAACCGACGACCTGCCGCGGATGATTGCGCAGCTGGAGCTCCTCATCGCCGTTCTCGATGGGGACGATGCCGAGCACCCCTGACGCTTCCCCGGCCAATTACGCGCTCGCGTGCGAAGCACGTGCCTGAACACGGCTGTGACGGGCGGGCCCGTGGAGCTGTGCCGGGGGCGGAAGAGATGGCCATGTTCGCGGCCGCCGAGACTTTCGGGGAACCACCCACGACGAAGCCCGCGCACCGGCAGGTACGCGGGCTTCGACGGTGTGCGAGTCGGGCGTCAGCCGTCCTTGCGCTCGGGGTCGGCGTCCTTGATGTCGACGATCTCGACCTCACCGGGCTCGACGACGGGCGCCTCGGAGATGTCGGAGACGGGGGCGTCGGCCGAGTCCTGCGCCGCGACCTCGGAGACCGATCCCGCGGCGGCGACGTCGGCGGCACCGAGGTCGGCGTCGGTCGTCGACGCGCGGCCGGTGGTCGGCGCGACGTAGGGGTCGGTCAGCGGGCGCGCCCACGGGTCGTCCTTGGGCTCGGCCTGGCGCTGCCGCAGGAAGTACACGACACCGGCGGCGAGGCCGGCGGTGAACAGCGCGGAGAGCAGGCTCGCGAAGATGCCCTTCTTGCGCTTCTCCTTCTTCTTCGCCTCGCCGGTGACGACGTCCTTGGCGTACAGCGCGTTCTTGCGCGCCTTCTTCTGGCTCTTGCGCGCGCTCTTGGCGGCGGAGTCCGCGCTGTCGCTGAGCCGGTCGGCGGCCTTGTGCTGCGCGGCGGTGCCGGCGGCGATGAGGCCGGCGACGGTCTCCGCGACCTTGTCCTTGGCGTCCTCGGCGTTGTGCGAGACCGACTCACTCGCGGCGGCGAGCTTCGGCGCCGCCGCGGCCTTGACGGCCTGCGCCTGCTCGTCGGCCCGCGACTTGGCGTCGTCGGCGGAAGCCGCGGCCGTCGCGGCAGCCGCTCCGGCCGCCGCCACCGCGGACTTCTTCAGCGCGTGCAGCGTGGGCACCGAGACGCGCTTCGTCGTCAGCGTCGGCACGGTCACCTTCTTCGTGTTGCGTTCGAACACGTTCCCTCCTTGACGGGTGTCGTCTTCTTCTGCCCCATCCTGCCCTGACCTATGCCCACACGCCCAATGGGATGGGGCACGAGTCGCCGCTCGGGTGACGTGCAGGGCGTCGTACGGGACCGTCCCGACGGGCGTGACAGGATGGCGGGCATGAATGCAACGCTGCACACCAACCACGGCGACATCGAGATCGTGCTCTTCGGCGACGACGCGCCGAAGACCGTCGAGAACTTCGTCGGTCTCGCCAAGGGCGAGAAGGAGTACCGC
>JBDIAM010000160.1:0-7975 GCA_039812445.1 Piscicoccus intestinalis
ACCCTGCCGGGCGGCGACGAGCGCATCAGCGTCATCGGCGGCGGCCAGATCTACGCCGCCCTGCTGCCGCAGACCGACGTCGTCGAGCTCACCGAGGTCGACGCCTCGGTGGGTGGCTCGGTCCGCTTTCCCGACCTGCCGGAATCCCAGTGGCGCCAGACCCGCCGCGACGACCGGCTCGCGTTCGCGTTCGTCACCTACGAGCGGCGCTGACGCGAACGGTGGGCGACCGGGGACTGTCGCACAACCGAAATCTGTACGAAACTCCCAGCATCGCGGCTGCCGTAGGCTGCCCGACCAGTTGTCGACAACTGTGGGAGGTGTGCCGTGCAGGTGCAGTGGTGGGGAATCATCCCGTTCGCCCTCATGCTCGGCTCGATCGCCGTGGCGCCCCTGTTGCCGGCGACCAGGCATCGCTGGGAAGACCAGCGGGTGCAGCTCGCGGTGGCGCTGGTGCTCGGGCTGCCGGTGGCGCTGTGGTTTCTCGTGGCCGGCGAGGGCGCGTCGGTCGTCCACGCGCTCGTGGAATACGGGCAGTTCATCAGCCTCCTGCTCGCCCTGTTCGTCATCTCCGGCGGCATCTTCCTCGCCGGTGACCTCGAGGCGACGCCGAAGGTCAACACGGTCTTCCTCGCCGCGGGTGGCGTGCTGGCCAGCTTCATCGGCACGACCGGCGCGGCGATGCTGCTCATCCGGCCGATCCTCAACACGAACGCCGAGCGCACGCACCGCGTCCACACGGTGATCTTCACGATCTTCATCGTCGCCAACTGCGGCGGGCTGCTCACGCCGCTCGGCGACCCGCCGCTGTTCCTCGGCATGCTGCGCGGGGTGCCGTTCACGTGGACCTTCGGCCTCGTCGTCGAGTGGGCGTTCGTCAACGCGATGCTGCTCATCGGCTACTACGCCCTCGAACGACGGTTGCACGCGAGCGAACCGGCGTCCGCCCGCACCGCGGATCGCACCGACGTCGAGCCGCTGCGGGTGCGCGGGATCGTCCACTTCGTCTACCTGGCGATCATCGTCTCCGCCGTCGCCTTCGCCCCCTCGATCGACGTGCACGCCATCGAGGAGGGGCACGCGAGCCTGGCGGCGTGGATCCCCGTGCGCGAGATCATCATGCTCGGCACCGCCGCCGTCTCGTTCGTCACCGGCCCCCGACAGGCCCGGTTCGTCGACAACAACTTCCAGTGGGGGCCGATCCTCGAGGTCGCGGCCCTGTTCATCGGGATCTTCTTGACGATGATCCCCGCGCTGCGCTACCTGGGCCAGGTGGCCCCGGAGCTGCCGCTGAACCGGGTGACGTTCTTCGTCTTCACCGGCGGGCTGTCGGCCGTGCTCGACAACGCCCCCACCTACGCGACGTTCTTCGAGATGGCCCGCGAACTCGGCGGCGAACCGGCCGTCGCCGGCGTCTACGAGCCGTACCTCGTCTCGATCAGCGTCGGCGCCGTCTTCTGCGGGGCCATCACCTACATCGGCAACGGCCCGAACTTCATGGTCAAGGCCGTCGCCGAGAACCGCGGCGTCGACATGCCCACCTTCGGCGGCTATGTCGTGCGCGCCTTCCAGCACCTCGTGCCGGTGCTCGCCGCGATGGCCCTGATCTTCCTCACCGGCGTGCTGTGGGCCCAGGCGCTCGGCGTCGCCCTCACCGCCGCGCTCCTCGCGGTCGCGGCGGCGCGGGTGCTGGCGGCCCGGCGACTGGAGGCCGCTGCTGCTCCTGGTGAGCGGCGCGCGCCGAGTGCTTAGGAGCCGGTCGGGTCTGGAGCCGGCGGCTCGTAGAAGACCTCGTGGTGCACGTGCGCGGGGTCGGCGCCGAGCTCGCCGAGCACCTGGCGGGCGGCGAGCACCAGGCCCGCCGGGCCGCACAGGTACCACTCGTCGGCCGTCCCCCCGGGCGCGAATTCCGCCAGCACGGCGCGCAGCCGAGCGTCGTCGAGGCGCCCGCTGAGCAGGTCCGACTCCCCCGCCTCCCGGGAGAACGCGTAGGCGACCCGCAACCGGCGAGGGTGCTCGTGCGGGAGCTGCGCGAGCTCGTCACCGAACATGACCGACGCGCGGTCTCGGTTGCCGTAGACGAGCGTCACCGTGTCGGCGGGGCGCTCGAGCGCGGCGGTGACGATCGACAGCACCGGCGTGATGCCCGAACCCGCGGCGATCGCCACGTGGTGCCGCGGGCTGCCTCCTGACCGGTCGGGCTCGTCGGGGAGCACGAATTCGCCCATCGGCTCGAAGACCTCGATCTCGTCGCCGGGGGCGACCCGCTCGCGCAGCCACGTCGACATCAGGCCCCCGTCGACCAGCCCGGAGGCGACGCGCAGCTCACCGCGCTGCGCGGCCTGGCGCGGCGAGAGGCAGATCGAGTAGTCGCGGCGCACGTCCTGATCGCCGATCTGCGCGCGCAGCGTGACGTGCTGCCCGGCGCGGAACGCGTACCGCGGCGCGAGCTGCGGCGGCACCCCGAGGGTCAGGGCCACCGACCGCTGCGTGAGCCGGTCGAGGGCGCGCACGACGAGCGGGTGCGCCTGCGGGCGCCGGCGCGCCGGCCGGGAGATCAACGCCATCGGCTCCTCCTGCTGCTCGCTATCCGTGGTCCGGCAGACCGGCGGCGCCGTTGCGCTCGACGCCGGCCACGTACCGCGGCATGAGCGCCTCGTAGTCGGACCAGGCGACCGCCTCGACCGGAGTGTCGGCGAGCGCCGCGGCGAACCGCGCCAGGTAGTACTCCCATCCGGGGCCGACCATATCGACCGGCACGTGCGGCGTGATCACCTGGGCGAACCGCAGCGTCGTTGTGTCACCCGTCTGCGACAGTCGCAGGTCGAGGGTCCAGGCCTGGCTCGGGTCGGGCGGGTCGCTGCGCACCCGCAGCCGGTGCGGCGGGTCGCACGCCTCGATGATGTGTGGCTCGGTTGATACATCCTCGCCCTCGGCGGTCATCCGGAAGCCGACGCGGCCGGTGGCCGGGTCACCCTCCCACTCCCCGATCCAGCGCGCCATGCGCTCGCTCTGCGTGAGCGCCCGCCACACGCTGTCGATGTCGGCGCGGAAGGTGCGGTAGAGCACCAGGTGCTCCTCGCCCGCGTGATCGGGATGCGTGTCGGTCTCGCGGCGGCCGGTGATCTCGATCATGCGCTGTCCTCCTGGTGGTCGTTGTCGTGGTGCCTGTCCCCGCGGGCCGCCCCAAGCCCGCGTGTCATGGGCCCATTGGTAACTCAGTAGCTCAACGGTCACCGCTCGACAAGCGCCGGTCCGCGCAGCGATCGCCAGGCAGGCACCTCGCCAGGCCGATCGACGGCGGTGTCACGATGGGCGAATGAGTCCTTCTGACGAGCACCGGCCGGGCCACGCGGGCTGCGACTGCGGCTCAGCCGACAGCACCGACACCGGACACCCCGGGCACGAGCACGGGCAGCCCGGGCCGCTCGCCGACGCCTCGGTGCGGCGGGCGCGGCCCACCGACGCCCCCGCCGTCGGGATCGTGCAGCTCCAGGCCATGCGCACCGACTACGCCCCCGTGCTGCCTCCGGCCGCGATGGCCGCGCTCGGCTCGCTCGACGAGGCCGACCTCGCCCGCATGTGGCGGGATTCGCTGCAGGCGCCCCCGAGCCCGCGGCACCGGCTCCTCGTCGCGTGCGCCGGTGATCAGGTGGTCGGGCTCGCGGCCTTCGGCCCCAGCGACGACCGGGATGCCGACCCCGAGACCGCCGACCTCGAGACGCTCGCCGTGCACCCGCGCGCCCGCGGCCAGGGGCACGGTTCGCGGCTGCTCAACGCCGCCGTCGACGAGGCGCGCGCCGCCGGATTCACGTGGCTGACGACGTGGGTGCCGCTGGACCTGCCGCAGATGCGCGCCTTCGTGCAGGCCGCCGGGTTCGGACCCGACCGCGCCCGCCGCCAACGCGCCGTCGACCCCGACGGCAACACGCTCATGGAGGTGCGCCTCGGCGCATCCCTGGCGGAGCGGCCCAACGCCTCCGACGGCCCTGAATTCCCCGGGACCCCCGACGAGCCCGAGGCTCCCGGAGCCGGCTCGAGGTGAAACGCTGCTACCGCGGCCGGCATCGACCCGGGGCCGCCACCGGCTCCGGCGGCTCGAGCGGCGACGCCACTGCCGACCCCGGCACCCGCGAGAGACCCACCGACGGTGACGCGGGCGCGACGATCCGCCAGGCCCTCTCGGTCGGCGTGGCGACCGGCGCCTACGGCATCAGCTTCGGCGCCCTGTCCGTCGCGTCCGGGCTCGACGTCTGGCAGACGATCGCGCTGTCGGCGCTGATGTTCACCGGCGGCTCCCAGTTCGCCTTCGTCGGGGTGCTCGGAGCCGGTGGCTCCGGGGCCTCCGCGATCGCCACCGCCTCCCTGCTCGGGGTGCGCAACGGGCTGTACGGCCTGGAGATCGGCCGCATCCTGGGGCTGCGCGGCTGGCGTCGGCTGCTCGGGGCGCACCTGACGATCGACGAATCGACGGCGGTGTGCGTCGGGCAGCCTGACGCGCGGCGCCGCAGCATCGGGTTCTGGTGGACCGGCTGGTCGGTGTTCGTGCTGTGGAACCTCACGACCGCCGTCGGCGCCCTGCTCGGCGACGCGATGGGCGACCCGCGCACCTACGGCCTGGATGCCGCCGCGGCCGCCGCGTTCTGCGCGCTCCTGTGGCCGCGGCTGGCGAGCCGCCTGACCGGCGCGGTCGCCGTCGGGGCGCTGCTCGTCGCCGTCGCCCTGTCGGCGGTGCTGCCCGCGGGCGTGCCCGTGCTCGTCGCCGCGCTCGTCGCGCTCGTGGGCCTGCGCGAGCCCCGCGAACCCGAGCACGTCACCCCCGTCGAGGAGTCGGCCGGATGAGCACCTGGACCACGGTGCTCGTGGCGTGCGCGCTCGCGTACGGGCTCAAGCTCGCCGGCTACGTCATCCCGCCCCGGCTGCTCGCCGCGCCCCGAGTGCGGCGCGTCACGGCGCTGCTGCCGGTCGCGCTGCTCGCGGCCCTCGTCGGCGTGCAGACGTTCGTGGCGAGCGCCGACCAGGCCGGGCCGCTGGCCCTCGACTCGCGCGCGGCCGCCGTGGTCGTGGCGATCGTCGCGCTGCTGCTGCGGGCGCCCTTCATCGTCGTCGTGCTGCTCGGCGCGGCGACCGCCGCGGGGCTGCGGGCGCTCGGCCTGGGGTGATGGGGCTGGGGTGAACGGTCCGGGGTCGATCCCATTGGGGTGAACGGTGAGACCCCCATCACGTTGTCGCGACAATCCACGGCGGCGATCGGGGCGCTATACCCACACACCCCTCTGCCGGTTTAGTCTCTGGTGGTTCTCACCCCCTGCTCAGGTGTTCCGGGTAGGGGCTCTCACGCGGCCCACAGGAGCAGCACATGGCAGTGGACAGCGACGTCCAGAAGATCCGGACCGACCGAGATCGCCCACCGGTCGCGGTCGTGGAGCCGGCGACGATCTCGGCCCGCACGAAGATCGTCTTCGTCGTCATCGCGATCCTCGCCGCCGTCGGGTGGACGATGCTCGCCATCGTGCGCGGCGAGCACGTCAGCTCGATGTGGTTCGTGCTCGCCGCCGTCGGCAGCTACCTCATCGCGCTGCGTTTCTACGCGACGTTCATCGAGCGCAAGCTCCTCAAGCCCGACGACACGCGCGCGACCCCCGCGGAGGTCCACGACAACGGCAAGGACTTCATGCCCACGGACCGCCGCGTCCTGTTCGGGCACCACTTCGCCGCGATCTCCGGAGCCGGTCCGCTCGTCGGCCCGGTGCTCGCCTCCCAGATGGGCTACCTGCCCGGCACGCTGTGGATCATCTTCGGCGTCATCCTCGCCGGCGCCGTGCAGGACTACATGGTGCTGCACTTCTCGATGCGCCGGAACGGCCGGAGCCTGGGTCAGATGGCCCGCGACGAGCTCGGCCCGGTCGGCGGCTGGGCCGCGATCGTCGGCGTGCTGACGATCATGATCATCCTCATCGCGGTGCTCGGAGTCGTCATCATCGGCGCCCTCGCCGAGAGCGCCTGGGCGGTCTTCTCGATCGCGATGACGATCCCGATCGCGCTGTTCATGGGCGTCTACCTGCGCATCCTGCGCCCCGGCAAGGTCAGCGAGGTCTCCACGATCGGCGTCGCGCTGCTGCTGCTGGCGATCATCGGCGGCAAGTGGGTCGCCGACTCGGCCACGCTGGCTCCGATCTTCACGCTCGACAAGCCGACGCTGGCGATCTGCCTGGCGGTCTACGGTTTCGCCGCCTCGGTGCTGCCGGTGTGGCTGCTGCTGGCCCCGCGCGACTACCTGTCGACGTTCATGAAGGTCGGCACGATCGCGCTGCTCGCCCTGGCGATCCTGCTGGTCAACCCCGAGATCCAGATGCCGGCCGTGACGCACTTCGCGCTCGACGGCACCGGCCCGGCGTTCGCCGGCCAGCTGTTCCCGTTCCTGTTCATCACGATCGCGTGCGGCTCGATCTCCGGCTTCCACGCGCTGATCTCCTCCGGCACGACGCCCAAGCTGCTGGAGAAGGAGAGCCAGGCCCGGGTCATCGGCTACGGCGGAATGCTCACCGAGAGCTTCGTGGCGATCATGGCGCTGGTCGCGGCCTGCATCCTCGACCAGCACCTGTACTTCGCGATGAACGCGCCCGCGGCGGCCACCGGGATGGGCCAGGCGGTACCGACTCCGGAGACGGCGGCCGCGTACACGAACGGCCTCAACCTGGTCAACCAGGCCGGGCAGCGGATCCCCGACGTCGACCCGAGCATGTTCGCGCAGGCGGCCGCCGACATCGAGGAGCACTCGATCATCTCCCGCACCGGTGGCGCACCGACCCTGGCGATGGGCATGGCCGAGGTGATGAGCCGCATCCCGCTGCTCGGTGACAAGGCCTTCTGGTACCACTTCGCGGTGATGTTCGAGGCGCTGTTCATCCTCACGACGATCGACGCCGGCACCCGCGTGGCGCGGTTCATGTTCTCCGACGCGATCGGCAACATCCCGGGCCTCGGCAAGTTCAAGGACGCCTCGTGGCGCGGCGGCGCCTGGCTGTGCTCCGCGATCGTCGTCGTCGCGTGGGGCTCGATCCTGTACATGGGCGTCACCGACCCGCTGGGCGGCATCAACATGCTGTTCCCGCTGTTCGGCATCGCCAACCAGCTGCTCGCCGGCATCGCGCTGTGCGTCGTGTTCACGATCACGATGAAGAAGGGCCTGTTCAAGTGGGCCTGGGTGCCCGGGTTGCCGCTGTTCTTCGTCATCCTCGTGACGATGACCGCGTCGTTCCAGAAGATCTTCAGCTCCGACCCGAAGATCGGCTACTGGTCGCTGCGCAACGCGGCGATCGCCGCCCGCGACAGCGGCGCGCAGAGCTTCCAGGCGGCGCGCACCCCCGAGCAGATCGACGTCGTCATCCGCAACACGTTCGTGCAGGGCACGCTGTCGATCGTCTACGCGGTGCTCGTGCTCGTCGTGCTGCTCGTGGCGCTGTACGTCTCGTTCAAGGCGCTGCGCGCCGGCGGGCTGCCCACGAGCGAGGAGGAGCCGGTGCCCTCGCGGATCTTCGCGCCGCGCAGCTTCGTCGCCACGCCCGCGGAGAAGGAGGTCCTGCAGGAGTGGAAGGACGCCGGGCTCGAACCGACTCCCGTGCGGGCGCACCATTGATGCCGCAGCGATCGAGCGGGGCCGTCGGCGCGATGCGTCGGCGGCCCCGGCCGTCGGCAGCGCCCCAGCTGCCGGCTGCGGACGATGCGTCGACGGCGGCCGCGGGTGTGGCGCATGATGTGACCATGTCGCAGCTGCTCGCCTCGGCCCGCCGCACCGTCTCCGTGGTGCGGTGGTATTGGCGCGGGATCACCGGCGCCGACGCCTACGAGCGCTACGTCGACCACCTGCGCCGCACGCACCCCGACTCCCCCGTCCCCAGCGAGAAGCAGTTCTGGCGCGACAAGTACGCCGAGATGGAGCGCAACCCCACCACCCGCTGCTGCTGACCCGCCC
>JBDIAM010000161.1:0-7937 GCA_039812445.1 Piscicoccus intestinalis
CGAAGATCGCCAGGAGCGCCAGACCCAGCACGGCGAAGCCGGCGTAGACGACCGCGTACACCCAACCGGCGATGAGGGGTTCGGCATCGGGCGCGCGGGGTGCCTCGGCGAGCCCGGTGAGCGCGAGCACCGCCTCGATGGGCAGGAGCACGAGGATGCCGCCGAGGAGGCCGGTGCCGACGGCCATCGGCACCAGCACGAGCGGTGCGGGGATGCGCAGGCCGATCGGCCGCACGAGCGCCACCGCCAGGGCAGCCGCCACGAGCTCCATGACCAGGGTCAGCGTGTTGGCGACCTGCATGGCGCCGCCGCCGAGGGCGTCGGCCCGCACGCCGACGCTGGAGCCGGCGAGCCAGGCGATCTTCAGCACCGCATACGGCACGCAGGCCGCGACGGCGACGGCGGCCAGCACGGTGGGGTAGTCGGCGGAGCGACCGCGGCGGGTCACGCGACGGACGGAGGTCTCGGTGTTCATGCGTCCAGGCTCGGCGCGGCGGGGGCTGCCGCGCCTCACCCGGGCGGGCACACCGGCTCCCTCGATCGGGGGAGGAACGTTGTCGGTGCCGCGTGTCACGCTGGACGGCGTGAGGGTGCGGGCAGCGCGCGGCGAGGCGCCGGCGATCGGACGGTGGGCCGCGGTGGCGCACGCGTTCGTGGCGATCGCGCTGGCCCTGCCGGTGGCCGTCGCCGCGGTCATCCTCGCCTGGGCGTTCGTGGAACCCGGCCAGACCGTGGCCAATCGGTGGCTGCTGGCGCTGCTGGGGGCGGCGTTCGCCGTCGTCGTCGGGTGGGCCGCCATGCTGCCGCAGGTCCGTTCGCTGGAGGTGTCGGCGGCCCGCACGCTCCTCGGGGCCGCGCTGCCGGACGTGACCGATCCGCGCTCGTGGGGGTCGCGGCGACGCGGCGCGCTGTGGCTGCTCACCCTCGTGGTGACGGGGCTCGCGCTGACGGTGGCGCTGCTGTATCTGGTGCCGCTCGGAGTCGGTCTGCTCGCGCACCCGCTGACCGGGCAGCCGGAGCTGCGCTGGCCCGGCGGGGGTGATCCGATGGCCGTCGGCACGGGGTGGCGCGCATGGTGGCTCGTCGTGCCCGGAGTGCTGGCTCTCGCGGGGGCGGTGGGCGCCGTGCTGGGCGCGGGGCTGTTGCTGCGACGGTGGGCGCCGCGGATGCTCGGGCCGACGCTTCTCGAACGCGTGGCGGCCGCGGCCGCGCGCGAACGCGAGCTGGCCCGCCGCAACGAGCTGGCGCGCGAGGTGCACGACGGGGTGGGGCACGCGCTCACCGCGATGACCCTGCAGGTGAGCGCCGCGCGGGCCACGCTGCGCCGCGACCCGGACGCGGCCGATTCCTTTCTGGCGGCCGCCGAAGACGTCGGCCGTCGCGCGCAGGCCGACGTTGACGCGGTCGTCGGGGCGCTGCGGGTCGGCGACGAGAGACCGGCCGGGCTCGCGTCGACGGGCGCGCGGCCACGCGACCCCTCGCTCCCCGGCGACCCGCCGGCGGACGTCGGCCCGGGCGTCGACGTCGTGCCGCGGGTGCGCGCCCTGGCCGGTCAGGCGTCGGCGCGGGCCGATCTGCCGGCCGAGATGGTGCTGCCGCCGGAGGTGGCGCACACGGTCTGTCGGGTCGTCCAGGAGTCGTTGACGAACGCCGCGCGGCACGGTCGGGGCGGCGCGCTGGTGTGTCTGCGGGCCTCGCCCGACGGCGGCGTGGAGGTGGAGGTGCGCAACGACGTGCCTGATCGCCGCGGTGAGCGCTCCGGCGCCTCGGCCGCTGCGCCCCGGGACACCCACGGGCTCATCGGGCTCCGCGAACGGGTGCTGCTGCACGGTGGCCGCCTGGAGGCGGGCCCGCGCGGCCGGGACTGGGTCGTGCGGGCCGTCGTGCCGGGGGAGCCTTGATGACCGGCGACGCCGCGAGCCCGGCGGGCGGGGGCGGCGGGCCGATCCGCGTGGTCGTCGTCGACGACGACGATCTCGTGCGCGCGGGGCTGGCCGCAATTCTCGACGGCCAACCGGACCTGGAGGTGGTGGGCCTCGGCGCCGACGGCGTGGACGTGCCGAGGCTCGTGGCCCGCACCCGACCGGACGTCGTGCTCCTCGACGTGCGGATGCCCCGCATCGACGGCATCGAGGCCACGCGGCTGCTCACCCGGGCGAGCGATCGGGCTCCGGCGGTCGTCGTCATCACGACGTTCGAGAGCGATGCCGCGGTGCACGACGCGCTGCTCGCCGGTGCGCGCGGCTTCGTGCTCAAACGCGCCGCACCCGAGGAGCTGTTCGCGGCGATCCGCACCGTGGCACGCACCGAGTCGCTCGTGTTTCCGGCGGCGATCCGCCGCGTCGCGACCCGACGCCGCGCGCCCGACCCGCCCCGGTGGGTCGCGCAGCTCACCGACCGCGAACGCGACGTGCTCGCCCAGGTGGCCGCGGGGGCGACGAACGCGGAGGCGGCGGCGGGCCTGTTCGTGTCCGTCGAGACGGTCAAGACCCACCTGCGGTCGCTGCTCGCCAAGTCCGGGTCGCGGCACCGCACCGAGCTCGTCGTGCGCGCCTACGAGGCGGGGGCGCTGACGGTCGGCGACGCCTGACCTCCACACAACTGTGTGCGAGCGGGGGCCGAGGCAGGACCGGCTCCCGGGGATGGGGGAGACTGGGCCGATGCCCGCCTTCGACCTCGCCGCCATCGGCGCCGGGCTGCCGTTCGCCGCGAGCCTGCCCGCGTTGACCGAGGCGCTCGCGGGTGGGGTCGCGGTCGTGCAGGCGCCGCCGGGCACGGGCAAGACGACGCTCGTGCCGCCGCTGCTCGCCGACCTCACCGGGGCGGGGCGGGTCGTCGTCACGGCCCCGCGTCGGATCGCGGTGCGGGCGGCGGCGGCCCGGCTCGCGCAGCTCGACGGGTCGGCGGTGGGGGAGCGGGTCGGCTTCACCGTGCGTGGCGAGCGGCGGGTGTCGCAGGCCACGCGCGTCGAATTCGTCACGCCCGGCGTGCTACTGCGGCGGATGCTGGCCGACCCGGAACTCCCGGGCGTCGCGGCCGTCGCCCTCGACGAGGTGCACGAGCGGGCCATCGAGACCGACCTGCTCGTCGGCATGCTCGCCCAGGTGCGGACCCTGCGCGACGACCTGCGGCTCGTCGCGATGTCCGCGACGCTCGACGCCCCCCGGTTCGCCCGGCTGCTGCCAGGTGAGGCGGAGCAGGCGGCGCCGATCGTCGACTGCCCCGCTGCGTCGCACCCGCTCGACGTGCGTTGGCGGCCGGCGCCCGGCCCGCGGTTCGACGCCCGTGGCGTCGCCGCCGACTATTTGTCTCATGTCGCTGACACAACGCTGGCGGCACTGCGGGATTCCCCGGGTGACGCCCTCGTGTTCCTCCCCGGCGCGTGGGAGGTCGACCGGGTGTGCGCGCGGCTGCGCGGCGCGGGCGGCGTGGAGGTAGCGCCGTTGCACGGGCGGCTCGGCCCCGGCGACCAGGACCGGGTGCTGCGGGGGCCCGGGCCGGGGGAGGGGCGGCGCGTCGTCGTCTCGACCGCCATCGCCGAGTCGTCGCTGACGGTTCCCGGGGTGCGGCTCGTCGTCGACGCCGGGCTCTCCCGCGAGCCCCGCCGCGACGCCGCCCGCGGCATGAGCGGCCTGGTCACCGTCGCGGCCTCCCGCGACGCCGCCGTCCAGCGGGCCGGCCGCGCCGCCCGCCTCGGCCCCGGCCGGGCCGTGCGCTGCTACGACGAGGAGACCTGGGCGCGGATGCCCGCGCACGTCACGCCGCAGATCGCCGTGGCCGACCTCGTGGACGCCGCGCTGCTGCTGGCCTGCTGGGGCACCCCCGGCGGGCGGGGGCTCGCGCTGCCCGACCCGCCTCCGGCCGCCGCCTTCGCCGCCGCGGCGGCGGTGCTGCGCGGCCTCGGCGCGATCGACGCCGACGGCCGCGCCACCCCGCGCGGCCACGACCTCGCGGCCGTCCCGCTCGACCCGCGGCTGGCCCGCGCGCTGCTGGACGGCGCCCCGCGCGTGGGAGCCGGTCCGGCCGCCGAGGTGGTCGCGGCCCTCGCCGAGGACCATCGCGCCGAGGGCGCCGACCTCGACGCGCTGCTCGCTCGCCTGCGGACCGGCCGCGGAGGCGACGCGGCCCGCTGGACGCGGGAGCGGCGTCGTCTCCAGGGTTTGGCGACCGACCGGCCGCCCGCCGGACCGGTCGCTGAGCGAGGTTCCCGGGCAACCGGATACGTCGTCGCGTTGGCCTTTCCCGAGCGGATCGCCCGCCTCGACGGCGAGGTCTACCTGCTCGCGTCGGGCACGCGCGCGGCGCTGCCGCCCGGGTCACCGCTACGCGGCCGGGAGTGGCTGGCGATCGCCGACGTCGCCCGCGCCGACGGCCGAGCCGCCGCGGGAACCGGCGCCGTCATCCGCGCCGCCGCCCCACTGACCAGCGACGACGCGCTGGCCGCCGGCGCTGCCCTGCGCGCCACCGCCGAGGAGGCCACCTGGCGCGGGGGCCGCGTCACCGCCCGCCGGGTCGAGCGACTCGGCGCCATCGAGCTCAGCGCAACCCCGGTCGGCGCCTCGCCGACCGCCGCTCGCGCGGCGGTGCGCGACGCCCTGCGCCGCGAGGGCCTCGACCTGCTCACCTGGTCGTCCGCGGCCGACCAGCTGCGCCGCCGGCTCGCGTTCCTGCACCACCGGCTGGGGGAGCCGTGGCCCGACGTGGGCGACGAAGCGCTGCTCGCCGGCCTCGACGCCTGGCTCGGACCCGACCTCGACGCGCTCGCCGCGGGCGCGCGGCCCGAGCTGCACCAGGCCCTGACGCGGCTGCTCCCGTGGTCCGGGGGGCAGGCCGGCCGCCTCGACGAGCTGGCTCCGGCGCGGCTCGCGGTGCCCAGCGGCCGCGCCGCGGCCGTCGACTACCCGCCGGTCGACGACGCCGACGCCCGCCCGGTCGTCGCGGTCAAGCTGCAGGAGTGTTTCGGCTGGGCGCAGACCCCGCGGTTGGCCGACGGCCGCGCGCCGGTGTTGTTCCACCTGCTGTCGCCCGCGGGCCGTCCGCTGGCGATCACCGACGACCTCGCGTCGTTCTGGTCCGGACCGTATCAGCAGGTCAGACGCGAGATGCGGGGCCGCTACCCGAAGCACCCGTGGCCCGAGGACCCCTGGACCGCGCCCGCCACCGCCCGAACCACCCGGCACACGCGCGGCCCCTCCTGACCGGCCGCCCGGGGCCCGCGTCCAGGATGCCGAGACGAAGTTGGCTTACACACTCGATCGCCGCGCGCCAGGCAGTTTGCATCACCGCAGGTCAGCGAAGTGCACGCCGGATCGCCGGGGTCCCCGGACACGAGTATGTAAGCCAACTTCGTCTCGACCCCCGTGCAGGCCGTTCGGCGACCCCCGAATCCGCCCTCGCATCGGGTCGCCCAATTGACGCCCCGGCCTGCACCAGGCAGTCAACCGCGGGGCACGTGGGGCGCCCGGCGCTGAGCGGGCCGCCTCAGTCCCGCGGCGGCAGGGCGCGCTGCAGAAAGTCCTCGACGAGCGCGATGTAGGCGGGCCGGTCGGCGAAGTAGCCGCCGCAGTGGTCGGCGCCGGGAAAGGTCACCAGCTCCTTGGGCTCGCCCGCGGCCTCGAACAGCTCGCGGGCCTGCGCGACGGGGATGATGCGGTCGGCCTCGCCGTGCAGGATGAGCAGCGGCCGCGGAGCGATCGCGGCGACGGCGTCGATGGGCCGAACCTGCGCGTACCGGTACCCGTACCGGAGCCGGGTCAGCCGGTCGGAGGCCGCGATCGTCGGCCACGGCGGCACGCGGTAGCGCTGCAGGGCGGCGGCGATGACGTCGCGCATCGTCGCGAAGGGAGAGTCGACGACGACCGCCTCCACCTCGGGGCGGCGGGCGGCGACGAGGACGCTGATCGCGGCGCCCATGGAGAACCCGATGACGGCGAGGCGGGCGTCGGGGCGGCGTTCGCGGGCGAGGTCGATGGCGGCCTCCAGGTCGGCCTGCTCGTGGTGGGCGAGCGACTGCAGCCCGTCTCCGGAGTCACCGTTGCCGCGAAAGTCGAAGAGCATGACGCTGTTTCCGGCGCGCCACAGGCCGGAGCCGATGCCGAGCATGTCTTGCTTGGTGCCGCGGTGCCCGTGGCAGACGATGACGACCCGGTCGCTGCCCGGGCGGTCGAGCCACCAGCCCGACAGCCGGGCGCCGTCGGCGGCGTCGAAGTGCAGGTCGGTCCAGGGAATGTCGAGCTCGAACGGGGTGAACCCGTAGCCGAAAGCCGGGCGCTTGGGCGCGGAGTGCGTGCGCGCGACATAGGTCGCGGTGAGCCCGACCAGGGTGCCCAGGGCGCCGGCCGCCGCGGTGGCGCCCACGGCCAGGCCGCGCGGCACGCGACGCCCGAGGAGCCGGTGGTGCGCGGCGACGGGGGATGGGGCGGTCATGGCAGTAGTGTGCGCCCGCCGATCCCGGGTGCCGACGACGGGTCGGTCGTTCGGCGCGCGTTTCCCGGGACATCGAAGACGCCTCACTCGCGCGCTAGCATTGAAGGCAATGCCTGCAACCGAGGAGGTCGAATGGCGACGCTGACAGTACGCAATCTTTCACCGGAGACACGCCGGGCGTTGAAGGAGCGGGCGGCCCGTCACGATCGGTCGATGGAAGCCGAGGTGCGGGCGATCCTGGACGAGGCGGTGGGGCGCCCCAACCACATCGCGCACTGGCTGGAACGCGCGAAGGGTCTGCGAGGAGATGACCTCGAGTTGCCCGTGCGCACACCACCCCGTGAGGTCGACCTCGCGTGATCGTCGTCGACACCAACGTGCTCTCCGAACCGTTTCGGCGCCGACCGGAGCCGCGCGTGGTGGCGTGGCTCGACGCGGCGGGTTCCGAGGTCGCGATCACCACGGTGACCGTCGGGGAACTCCTGTTCGGCGCCCTGCGGCTACCGGACGGACGCCGCCGCAGCGAACTCCTCGACTCGATCGAGCAGCTCGTCGCGCAGGCCGGTGATCGCGTCCTGCCGTTCGATCAGTCGGCGGCGCGCTCGTACGGTCGGCTGCGGGCCGAGCGGGAGTCCGCCGGCCGCCCGGCCGGTAGCGAGGACCTGCTGATCGGTTCGGTCTGTCTGGCCCGCGGACTCCCGCTCGCGACCCGCAACGTGCGTCACTTCGAGGGGTTCGGCATCGATATGGTGAACCCGTGGGATGCCGAACCGGCCTGGCCGTCCCGCCTCAGCGATAGTTCGTGAACTGCAGCGCCACGTCGAGGTCGGCGCCCTTGAGCATGCGCTGCACGGCCTGCAGGTCGTCGCGGCTCTTGGAGGAGACGCGCAGCTCGTCGCCCTGGATCGTGGGCTTGACGGTCTTGCCGAACTCGTCGCGGATGAGCTTGGAGATCTTCTTGGCGTTCTCCTGGCTGATGCCGTCCTTGAGGGTGGCCTCGAGGCGGTACTCCTTGCCGGAGGCCTTCGGGGTGCCCTCGCCGGTGTCGATCGACTTCAGCGACACGTTGCGCTTGACGAGCTTGGTCTGGAACACGTCGAGCACGGCGAGCACGCGCTCCTCGCTGTTGGCCTTCATGACGATGGTCTCGCCGCTCCACTCGATGGAGGCGCCCACGCCCTTGAAGTCGTAGCGCTGCGAGATCTCCTTGGCGGACTGGTTCAGCGCGTTGGAGACCTCCTGCTTGTCGGTCTTGCTGACGATGTCGAACGAGCTGTCGGCCATGGTTCTCCTCGGATCCGGGGACGGGTCGGTGTGCTGGTCTGGGGGCCGCGCGCGGCGGCGGCGAGCCGGAGCCGGCAGCGTCGCTGCGCTGATTGGACGCGACCCCGGGTCGGGTTGCTATCCTTCCAGACGCACCCGGCAGGTTGCCCGAGCGGCCAATGGGAGCGGACTGTAAATCCGTCGCGAAAGCTACGAAGGTTCGAATCCTTCACCTGCCACCACGTGCA